>DASUZH010000477.1:0-4154 GCA_036376975.1 Burkholderiales bacterium
CACAAGTCGCACCACTACGGCCTGGTGCTGGCCGGCGCGCAGCCGTACTACATAGACGCCTTCCCGCTCACGCAGTACTCGATGTACGGCAGCCTGGCGATCAAGCCGATCACCGACGCGCTCAAGCTGCTGAAAGCCGAGGGCAAGCTCGACCGCGTGCGCATGCTGGTGCTGACCAACTGCACGTTCGACGGCCACGTCGCCAACGTGGTGGAGACGATGCTCGCCTGCCTGGCGATCAAGCCCGACCTGATCTTCCTGTGGGACGAGGCCTGGTTCGGCTTCGCGCGCTTCTCGCCGTTCCTACGGCGGCGCACGGCCATGGGCGGCGTCGCCAAGCTGCGAGCGCTGTTCGCCGATCCGGAGTACAAGAAAAAGGCGAAGGCTTCCAAGGGCGCGCTGCCCGACCCCGACACCGCGCGCATCCGCGTCTACGAGTCCGACTCGGTGCACAAGTCGATGTCTTCGCTGCGCCAGGGCTCGATCGTCCTGGTCGCCGACCAGGACTGGGCGAGCGTCGAAGCGGCCTTCAAGGAGGCGTACTTCACGCACACCTCGACCTCGCCCAACCTGCAGATCATCGCTTCGCTCGACGTCGCGCGGCGCCAGGTGGAGCTGGAAGGCTACGAACTGGTGAGCCGCGCCATCCAGCTCGCCATCGAGCTGCGCCGGGAGATCAACGGCCACCCGCTGATCTCGAAGTATTTCAAGGCGGCGACGCCGGCCGAGATGATCCCGGCCGAGTACCGCAAGTCGGGCTTCACCGACTACGGCCAGCCGGGCTGGAACCTGGCGAAGACCGTCGCCGCGCTCGACTCGGACGAGTTCTTCCTCGACCCGACGCGCATCACCGTGCTGTGCGGCAGCGCCGGCTACGACGGCAACCAGTTCAAGAGCCTGCTCTCCAACGAGTACGACATCCAGATCAACAAGACCTCGCGCAACTCGGTGCTGGTGCAGATCAACATCAACAACACGCGCAGCGACCTGGCGCACCTGATCAAGGCGCTGGCCGACATGGCGCGCGCCATCGACAAGCGCCTGGCCGAGGGCGGCAAGGCCGAGCAGGAGGCGTTCAAGGCGCGCGTCAAGTCGCTGGTCGAGGACGTGCCCGACCTGCCCGACTTCAGCCACTTCCACGACGCCTTCCGCGAGGACCCGAAGGGCAAGAGCAAGGAAGGCCACATGCGCGACGCCTATTACCTCGCCTACGACGCCGAGGCGCGCGAGTACGTGAAGCTGTTCAGCAAGGAATGCGACGAGCGGCTGAAGAGCGGGCCGGAGATGGTGTCGGCCAAGTTCGTGATTCCCTATCCGCCGGGCTTCCCGATCATGGTGCCGGGGCAGGTGATCACGAAGGAGACCATCACCTACATGCGCAAGCTGGACGTGAAGGAGATCCACGGCTACACCGCCGCACTGGGGCTCGAGTGCCTGAAGCCGCAGGCCCTGGCCAAACTGAAGAAGAAGTGAGGGAGACGCCATGAAAGCCGTATTCGACTGGTTCGCAGCCAACCCCTACATCCTGCTGTTCTTCGTCGTCGGCGGCGCGGTCGCGGTCGGCAAGATCACCATCAAGGGCTACGGCCTCGGCATGGTGGCGGCGGCGATCGTGGTCGGCGCCGGCATCTCGGCGTGGGCCTCGACCTACGGCACCAAGATGGAGCTCAACAACTTCGCCAAGTCGCTGTTCTACTACCTGTTCATGTACGGCGTCGGCCTGCGCGTCGGACCGTCGTTCATCAACAGCCTGAAGGGCGACGGCCTCAAGTTCACCCTCCTCGCGGTGCTGTGTTCGTTCCTCGGCCTGTTCGGCGCGGTGTTCTTCGCCAAGTGGTGGGATCTGCCGGCCGGTGCGGCGGGCGGCATACTCGCCGGCTCGATGACCATGTCGGCGGCGATCGGCTCGGCGGAGGAGGCGGTCAAGCAGGGCTCGTTCAAGCTCGCCTCCGGGCAGACCTTCGAGGAGGTGAGCGGCATGATCGCCCTTTCGTACGGCCTGACCTACATCTGGGGCACGGTCGGCATCATCCTGATCTGCAAGTACCTGCCGCGCTGGTGGGGCGTCGACGCGAGGGCGGCGGCGAAGAAGTACGAGCAGGAGAGCGGCGTGCCGAACGTCGACGATGCCGGCCTCACCGGCTTCCGGCCGCTGTCGCTGCGCGCCTACCGGCTGGAGAACGCCTCCACCGCCGGCATGACGGTGCGCCAGTTCCTCGAGAAGAACGCGCAGTACAAGATCGTCAACGTGCGCCGCGGCGAGGAGAACCTCGGCGCGGGCGACGACGTCGTGCTGCAGAAGGGCGACGTGGTCGCGCTCGGCGGGCGGCTGGAGGCGATGACCTCCAACCTCGGCCTGATCGGTCCCGAGGTCGCCGACAGCAAGGCGCTCAACGTGCCGATCGACGCGGCCGAGATCCTGGTCACCAACAAGGAGATGGTGGGCAAGGAGCTGAAGGACCTCGCGCAGACGCCGCTTGCCGGCACCATCGCGCTGCACCACATCGAGCGCCAGGGCCAGACCATCCCGATGGGCCTCAACACCAATCTGGAGCGCTTCGACGTGCTGTTCGTCGGCGGCGTGAAGTCCTCGATCGAGCGCGCCGGCGAGCTGCTGGGCAAGATCGCGCGGCCGAGCACTTCGACCGACCTGCTGACCCTCGCGCTCGGCATGATCCTCGGCTTCCTGATCGGCGCCATCACCTTCCCGCTCGCCGGGTCGAAAGTGGGCCTCGGCAACGCCGGCGGCCTGCTGGTGTCGGGCGTGATCGTGTCGTCGATCGCCTCGCGCCTGCGCTTCTTCGGCAGCACGCCGAACGCCGCGCGCAACATCCTCGAGGACCTCGGCCTGATCGTGTTCATCGCCATCGTCGGCGTCAACGCCGGCGCCGGCCTGATCTCGCAGCTCAGCGGCGCGGTGGCGGCGAAGATCTTCGTCGCCGGCTTCCTGGTGTGCAGCATCCCGCCGGTCATCGTCTGGGCGATCGGCTACCACTGGATGAAGATCAACCCGGCGATCCTGATGGGCGGCGTGGCGGGCGCGCGCTCGCACTCGGGCCCGGCGCGCGAGGCGGCGAAGGAGATCGGCAGCTCGGTGCCGTGGATCGGCTTCCCGGTCGGCTACGCCATCTCGGGCGTGCTGCTGACCGTATTCGGCTACCTCGCGATGGTGATGTCGCAGTAGTGGCGGCCTGGGTCGCAGGGGTATTCGGGAAGTATCCCGAGCTGGCGGTATTCCTCGTCGTCGGCATCGGCTACTGGATCGGCGGCTTCAAGGTCCGCGGCTTCGGCCTCGGGCCGGTCACCGGCTCGCTGGTGGTCGGCGTGCTGCTCGGCTGGCTGGTCGAGGTGCAGGTGTCGGGCACCGCGAAGTCGATGCTGTTCCTGCTGTTCCTGTTCAGCATCGGCTATTCGGTCGGGCCGAACTTCTTCCAGGCGATGAAGGGCGGCGGCGTGCGCTGGGTGCTGCTCGCGGTGGCGATGTGCGGCGCCGGGCTGGCGGCGGCGTTCGCGGTGGCGAAATTCCTCAACCTCGATCCCGGGTTTGCGGCGGGGCTGCTGTCGGGCGCGCTCACCGAGTCGCCGGCGATCGGCACCGCGAGCGAGGCGATCCAGCACCTGCCGCTGCCGCAGGCCGAGCGCGACCGTCTGGTGAGCCACATCGCGGTGGCAGACGCGCTGTGCTATCTCTTCGGCACCTTCGGCCTGATCGTGTTCGTGAGCGAGATCGCGCCGCGGCTGCTCGGCATCGACCTGAAGAAGGAAGCGCAGCGCGTCGAGAAGGAGCTCGGCATCGACCGCAGCCAGCCGGGCGTGGCCTCGGCCTGGCGCCCGTTCGAGATGCGCGCCTACCGCCTCGCCGAGGACACGCCGCTCGCCGGCATCACCGTGGCGCAGGCCGAGCGGCAGTTGCCGGGGCTGCGCGTGTTCGTCGAGCGGATCCGGCGCAAGGGGCAGCTGCTGGAAGCGCGCCCCGACACGCAGCTGCTGGGCGGCGACATCGTGGTGCTCTCCGGCCGGCGCGAGGTGCTGGTCGAGATGATCGGCCAGACGCGCGCGCAGGAGGTCGAGGACCGCGAGGCGCTCGAGGTGCCGACCGCCACCTACGACGTGTTCCTGCGCAGCAAGGCGCTGCACGGCCGCACGCTGGAAGA
>DASUZH010000478.1:0-5534 GCA_036376975.1 Burkholderiales bacterium
GACGCGCTGCGCCTCGCCATGTCGGCGCTTGAGCGCGAAGCGGAGGTGAGCAGCGCGGGCGATCTCGAAAAGGGCCTCGAGCTGGCCGCGGCCGGCGCGGAATTCGACCTGGTGCTGCTCGACCTTGGCCTGCCCGGCTGCACCGGGCTGCAGGCGCTGGAGCGCTTCCGTGAGCGGCAGCCGGCGCTCCCGGTCGTGGTGTTCTCCGCCAGCAGCGAGCCCGCGCTCATCACCGGCGCCCTCGACCGCGGCGCCATGGGCTACATCCCGAAGACCGCGCCGCGTGAAGTGCTGGTCGGTGCGGTGCGCCTGGTGATCTCGGGCGGGGTCTACGTTCCGGCAGAAGCCCGCAGCGCGCAAGCGGCGGCGCCCGCGCGCGCGGCACGGCCCGGGCCGGCCTCAGCCAGCGAGCTCAGGCTGTCGGGCCGCCAGTCCGAGGTCCTCTCGCTGCTGCTGAAGGGCCTGCCGAACAAGCTGATCGCGCAGCGCCTGAATATTTCGGAGAACACTACGAAGATCCACGTCAGCGCGGTGCTGCATGCGCTCGGCGTGTCCACCCGCACCGAGGCGCTGGTGGCGGCGAGCCGCCTCGGCCTGCGCCTGGACGCCTAGCCGCGCGCTCGCGCGGGCAGGCCGAGCACCTCCTCGGTGTAGCGGTTGCCGAACACGCCGGACGGGTCGACCGAGCGGCACAGGTCCTTGAAAGCGTCGAGGCGCGGATAGGCTTGCGCCACCTCGGGCGCGCCGAGCGGGAAATGCTTGCCCCAGTGCAGGCGCGCGCCGCAAAGCTCGTGCAGCGCGCGCGCGAGCCAGGCGCAGAACGCGTAATAGCCCTGCCGCCGGTGCGGTCCGCGGTAGGTGAAGACCGAGATCGCGTACAGCGGCTCGGACGCCGAGCTGCCCATCGAGATGAGGGCGTCCTCCGGCAGCAGGCGGCGGATCGAGAACGGATAGTGATGGACGTGCAGGCCGCGGCTGCGCAGAAGCGCGGCATGCACGCCGTGCGCGTCAAGCGCTGCCGCAAGCTCCGCCGGCGCTTCCGGCGCTTCGCCGGCGAATACCTGCGTCGCGTAGCGGATCACCTGCAGCGTTCCGGCGAGGGCCGATTCCGGCACGAACAGCTCCATCTCCTCGTGCCGGAAGTAGTAGTGCCCCAGGGTGAGCACGTGCTCGGCGTCATCGACCCGCGTCACGTTCTTCAGCAGGAGGCGCGGCGAGTTGCGCTGCATCGCCTTCACCACGCGGTCGTCGAGCGCGAGGCCGAGCTTCACGCCCAGGTGGACGGCCACGTCGACCCAGAGCGTGTTGTAGACGCGCATCAGCCACGCCTTCAATCGCTCGCCAGGCGGCTCGGCGCGCAGCGCCACCGGCGCGCGCTCAAATACCAGATACTCCCAGGCGTAGGGCACGAGCGCGAACTGCGTGAGCGGATGCTCCGCGTACCTGCCCAAGTCGAGCGACGCCTCGCGCCGGACCGTCTCGGCGACGCGATACTTCGGCACCGTCGCCAGCTCGACCGACAGCAGGATGCCGGCGCAACCGAGCGCGCAGCGCGCGGCGCGCAGCGCGTCGCCTTCGCGGTACTCGAAGATGCGCGCCGCGCCGCTCGCCGGGTCGTAGGCGGCGAGGCGAACCGCCAGCACGAAATGCGACAGGCTCTGGCGGCCGGAGCCGTGCGTGCCGGTCGAGATCGCGCCGGCGATGGTCTGGCGCTTGATCGCGCCCAGCGTCGGCAGGGTGCGGCCGCTTGCCGCGTGCAGCCGGTCGAGCACCCGCTGCAGGCGGCAGCCGGCGCCAACGCGCACCACCGGCTCGCCCGCCTGCGGCACCAGCTGCACCGAATCGAAGGCGCTCAGGTCGAGGGTGACGTCGCTGCACACGCCGATGGCGCTCCACGAATGCCCCGAGCCGAGCGCGCGGATCTGCTCGTGGCGGTGCTTCTCGAGGATCGCCAGCACCTCTTCCTCGCTCCGCGGTCGGTAGCGGCGCGAGCGCCAGCGCTGGTTGCCGCCGAAGTTCGAGTGCATGGCGCCTGTGTGTTAGCCTCGACCGCCGCGATTATCCATCGTCCCGGGAGGGCGCGCGCGTGGATGCGAACCGCCTGAAGCTGTTCGAGCCATTTACGCTCAACGGCGTGCAGTTCAAGAACCGCGTCCTGCGCTCCTCGATGGGCGGGCGCAACGCCTATTACGACGGCACGGTCAACAACGCCTGGAAGAACTTCGAGCTCCGCTTCGCCCGCAGCGGCGTGGCGGCGGTGATCTCGGCCACCGTCGGCGTCGACGAGCACCGGCTCTCCCCCCTCGAGTATCCCAAGCTGAGCAGCGACCGCTTCATCGAGCCGATGCGCAAGGGGGTGCGCGCGGTGCAGGAGCTGGGCTGCCGCTACATCATGCAGATCGGCGATCCGGGCGGGCAGACGCAGACCAGCCTGCTGTCGCAGCCGGAGGACGCCAAGTCGGCGTCGGCGTGGTTCGACCTGCTCTACGGCTACCGCAACCGCGCGGTGGCCATGACCGCGCGCGAGGTGGAACAGGAGGTGGCCAAGTTCGCCGATGCCGCCGGGCGCGTGCGCGAGATCGGCTGCGACGGTGTCGAGGTCACCGCCTCGAAGGGCTACATCATCCACCAGTTCCTCAACCCGGCGACCAACTGGCGGCGCGACCGCTACGGCGGATCGTTCGAGGCGCGCTTCCAGCTGCTGAAGGAGGTGGTGCAGGCGGTGCGCGCGCGGGTCGGGCGCGACTTCCTCTTCGGCGTGCGCCTCTCCGCCCGCGACTACAACAGCCTTCCGCACTTCCGCTTCCGCTGGCCGATCGTGTGGCCCTGGCGCCACTACCGGATGGGGAACGATCTTCCCGAGACGCTCGAGTACGGCCGCCGGCTGGAGGCGCTCGGCGTCGACTACCTGCACATCGACAGCGGCTTCGGCTTCATAAATCCCAAGGGCAACCCCGGCGCCTTCCCGCTCGAGGCGATCCGCCTTTTCTGCCACTCGACCAGCCAGCTCAGCTTCAAGTCGCGCATCCGCTCGGCCCTGCTGAGCATGGTGCCGGGGAAGCTGGCGGGCGCCTTTCTCGGCAGGGGATGGAAGCCCGCGCCAGCGCCGAACGCCGGTTTCGCCGGCGAGTTCAAGCGGCGCCTCGGGCTGGCGATCATCGCGAACGGTGGCTTTCAGGAGCGCGCGGTGATCGAGGCGGCGCTGGGCGACAAGTGCGATCTGGTGGCGATCGCGCGGCCGCTGCTCGCCAACCCGGACCTGCTCGAGCACTTCAGGCGCGGCACCGAGCCGGCGCGGCCCTGCACCTGGTGCAACGAGTGCTGCACCCGCACCGCCCTCATGCCGCTCGGCTGCTACGACCGCAGCCGCTTCGACAGCGACAAGCAGATGGAGAAGCAGATCATCGCCTGGTCGGGAGACCCGTCGTGAGCGAAGGCGCGAGCAAGGCGGGCGCCGCCGTGGCGCGGCTGGACGCCGAGCGCCTGCGGCTCGTCAGCCGCGGCCTGGTGCGCACGCCGCTCGGCGTGATCCCGGGAACGACGTTCATCGCGTACATCATGGCGCCGCACGCCGGCGCTGCGCTCGCCTGGGGCTGGATGGCGCTCGTGGTGGCGATCTGGTGCGTGCGCGGCGGGGTCTGCGCCTGGCTGCTGCGGCGCCCGCCGCCGCCGGAGCGGGTCGGCTTCTGGCTCCGCGGGCTGATCATCTCGTCGACCGTCGGCGGCTTCGCGGCCGGCTCGTCCGGCCTGCTTTTCTACGGTGCGCCGACGCTCGAAGCTGCGTTCATGACCATGATCCTGTGCGCCTGGTGCGCCGCCGGCGTCGCGGTTTCCGGCGCCGTGCCGGCCGCCTACTATGGACTGGTGACGGGCTTCGTCACGCCGCTGCTGCCGCTGTGGGCGCTTGCCGGCCATCCGTACGGCGGGCTGATCGCGGCGCTGCTCGTGTTCTTCGGCTTTGCGCTGGTCAGCTATTCCCGCGACAACGCGCAGCTTGTAGCCCGCGCGCTGCAGGTCGGATTCGAGAACGAGGAGCTGGCGCGCCGCGCGGAAGCCGCCAGCCTGTCGAAGTCGGCGTTCCTCGCCGCGGCGAGCCACGACCTGCGCCAGCCGTTGCACGCGCTATCGCTGTTGATCTATGCGCTGCAGGAGAAGACGCGCGAGCCGGAGGCGGCGGAGCTGCTGCGCAAGGTCGCCATGTCCGCCGATTCGCTCGACAGCCTGTTCAAGTCGCTGCTCGACCTGTCGAAGCTCGACGCGGGCGCGGTGCGGCCGGAGCGCCGGCCGGTGCCCCTCGGCCCGCTGCTCGCGCGCCTGGAGAACGACTTCCGTCCGCTTGCCGAGGCGAAGGGCCTGCGCTTCGGCGCTGCGGCAAGCGAGCTGTGGGTGCTGTCGGACGCGGAGATGCTCGAGCGCGTGCTGCGCAACCTGCTGGACAACGCGGTGAAGTACACGCAGCGCGGCGGCATCGAGCTGGAGCTGGCCGAGGCGCCCGGCGAGCTGCGGCTAGCGGTGCGCGACACCGGCATCGGGATCGACGCCACGCACCTCGATCGGATCTTCGAGGAGTACTACCAGATCCGCAATCCGGCGCGCGACCGCAGGCAGGGCATCGGCCTCGGCCTCGCCATCGTGAAGCGCGTTTGCGACCTGCTGGGCCACCCGCTGCGGGTGGAATCGACGCAGGGGAGGGGCAGCCGCTTCGAGCTGACGCTGCCGCGCGCGGAGCCGGACGCGGCCGAGCCGGCGCGGGACTTCCGCAGCGCGCGGTCGATTGAGACGCTCGCGGGCCTGGTGGTGGTGGTAGTGGAGGACGACCTGGAGGTGCAGGACGCGATGCGCACCTTGCTCGAGGGCTGGCGCTGCAGGCCGGTGGTCTGCTCAGGCAGCGCCGAGGCGCTGCGCCTGCTCGAGGAGCGGGGGTTGAAGCCCGATGCGGTGCTCGCCGACTACCGTCTCGCCGGCGCGGAAACCGGGCTGCAGGCGATCGCTCGCCTGTGCGAGCGGCATGGCGACCTGCCGGCGGCGATCGTGACCGGCGAAGTGAACGCGGCGGAGCTGCGCATCCCGGACGAGCTTGCCGTGGTCGTGATGCAGAAGCCGCTGCGCGCGGCCGACATCGGCGACTGGCTGCTGCTCTGGAAGTCGGTTTCGGGCTAAGCGGGCGCGCCGCGCGCGAGCCGGTGCACCAGCTCGCGCAGCGCCTCCGGCTTCACCGGCTTGTGCAGCACCGGAAGCGCCGTGGCACGCAGGCGGCCGGCGAGGACGTCGCCGCTCAGCAGCGCGGCCGGCACGGGCCCGAGGACGCGCTGCAGCGCGTCGATTGCGGCAATGCCGTCGCCGCCGTTGGACAGGCGCAGGTCGGAGAGCAGCACGTCGGGCCGGCCGGCGCCGAGCGCAGCGCGCGCCTCGTCCAGCGAGGCGGCGGCGAGCGGCACGCAGCCCCAGCTCTTCAGCGTCAGCTCCATCGCGCGCCGCGCTTCGGCGTCGTCCTCGATCACCAGCACGCGCACGCCGGCGACGTCGGGCGGCGG
>DASUZH010000479.1:0-3628 GCA_036376975.1 Burkholderiales bacterium
GTGAAGGACCCGGGCTTCGACGCCGGGCACGAGGAGCGCGCCTGGCTGGCGGTGTTCACCGTGGCGTCGTTCTTCTACCGCATCCTGGTGATGGTGGGCATCGCGCTGTTCATCGCCACGCAGTACTTCATCGTCGGCATCCTGCTCGCGCTGTTCGTGGTCGCCACCTCGCTGGTGTGGCCGGTGCTCAAGGGAATCAACTTCGTCCTCACCCATCCCAAGCTCGGCCGCCGGCGCGGCCGCGCCGTGACGGTGACCGCCGCCGCCAGCGCGCTGGTCGCGGCGCTGCTGTTCCTGGTGCCGCTGCCGCTGTGGACGCTGGCGCAGGGGGTGACCTGGGCGCCGCCCGACGCCACCGTGTTCGCCGGCTCCGACGGGTTCGTGCGCCAGGTGAGCGCGGCGTCGGGCTCGCCGGTGCGCCGCGGCGCCACGCTGCTGGTCACCGAGGACCCGCTGCTCGAGCTGCGCACCCGCGTGCTGGAGGCGCAGGTGCGGCTGCTAAGCCTGCGCGCGCACGCCGAGCTGCAGCTCGACCGCGTGCGCTGGGAGCTGACGCGCGAGGAGCTGGTGGCCGCCGAGGCCGAGCTGGCGCTCGCGAAAGAGCGCGGCGGCGAGCTGGTGATCCGCGCCCCGGCCGACGGCGTGTTCCTGGTGCCCTCGCCGGAGGACCTGCCGGACCGCTTCCTGCGCAAGGGCCAGCAGGTGGGCTACGTAGTGCGGCCCGACACCATCACGGTGAAGGCGCTGGTGCCGCAGGAGGACGCCGACCTGGTGCTGGCGCACACCGAGCGCGCCGAAGTGAGGCGCGCGGGCGCGGTGTTCGAGACCCTGCACGCGGTGATGAAGCGCCAGGTGCCGCAGGCCACCAACCGGCTGCCGAACCCGGCGCTCTCCACCCAGGCCGGCGGCCTGGTGCCGGTGGATCCGCGCGACCCGCAGGCGCCGACCGCGCTGCAGGGCTGGTTCGAGATCGAGCTCGAGCTGCCGGCGACGCGCACCTACGCGGTCGGCGAGCGCGTCTACGTGCGCTTCGAGCACGGCTGGGAGCCGGTCGCCTTCCGCCTGTACCGCTCGGTGCGGCAGCTCTTCATGAAGCGCTTCGTGGTGTGACCGGAGCGGCGCCTTGAGCGCAGGTTTTCGCGCCTCCTTGTATCCCGAGCGCGAAACGCCGCGCGACGGCACGCTCGACAAGCTGCTCGCCGCCGCGCAGTACTACGGCGGCAAGCTGCCCGGGCTGCGCCGGCCGCTCGGGCGCATCGTCGAGGTCACGCACGCCTGCGAGCGCGAGCTCGAGGGCGAGGACCTGGCGCAGATCAGGACGCGCGCGGTCTCGCTGCGGCCGCGCCTGCGCAAGGAAGGCTTCTCGGAAGCATTGACCGGGGAAGCGTTCGCGCTGGTCCGCGCCGCCGCGGGATTGACGGTCGGCATGCGCCACTTCGACGTGCAGCTGGTCGGCGGCTGGGCGATGCTGAACGGCATGCTGGCCGAGATGGAGACCGGCGAGGGCAAGACCCTCACCGCGACGCTCGCCGCCGCCACCGCCGCGCTGGCCGGGCATGCGGTCCACGTCATCACTGTGAACGACTACCTCGCCAACCGGGACGCTGAAGTGATGCGCCCGGTGTACGAAGCGCTCGGGCTGAGCATCGCCTGCGTGGTGCACGGCCTCGAGCCGCAGGAGCGCAGACGGCGCTACGCGTGCGACATCACCTACTGCAGCAACAAGGAGCTGACCTTCGACTACCTGCGCGACCGCATCACGCTCGGCGGCCAGCCGCGGCCGGTCGCCGACAAGATCGACGCGCTGGGCGGCGGCAAGCGGGGCGAAGCGCTCCTGCTGCGCGGCCTGCAGTTCGCGCTGGTCGACGAGGCCGACAGCGTGCTGGTCGACGAGGCGCGCACGCCGCTCATCCTGTCGGCGCCGGCCAACCGCTCGGGCGAGGAGGCGCTGTACCGGCAGGCGCTCGAGATGGCGCGCGCGCTGAAGGCGGCGGACTACGTCATCGAGGACGGCCAGATCGAGCTGACCGCGGCGGGGGAGGCGGCGCTCGCCGAGGCGGCGCAGCCGCTGGGCGGGCTGTGGAACGGGCCGCGGCGCCGCGAGCGCCTGGTCAAGCAGGCGCTCAGCGCCCTGCACCTGTTCGAGGCCGACAAGCACTACCTGGTGCGCGACGGCAAGGTGCAGATCATCGACGAGAACACCGGCCGGCTGATGCCCGACCGCTCGTGGGAGCAGGGGCTGCACCAGCTGATCGAGATCAAGGAGGAAGTCGAGGTCACCGGCCAGCGCGAGACGCTCGCGCGCATCAGCTACCAGCGCTTCTTCCGCCGCTACCTGCACCTCGCCGGCATGACCGGCACCGGCGCCGAAGTGGCCGGCGAGCTGTGGTCGGTGTACCGCCTGCGCGTGGCGCGCATCCCGACCAACCGGCCGGTGCGGCGCACGTACGCGGCCGACCGGGTCTTCGCCACCGCCGAGGAGAAATGGCACGCGGTGCTCGAGGCGATCCGGCGGCGCCACGCCACCGGCCAGCCGGTGCTGGTGGGCACGCGCTCGGTGGCGGCCTCGGAGCACCTGGCGAAGCTGCTCGACGCCGCCGGGCTCGAGTACCAGTTGCTCAACGCGCGGCAGGACGAGAACGAGGCGCAGATCGTGGCGCGCGCCGGCGAGCCCGGCCGCATCACGGTGGCCACCAACATGGCCGGGCGCGGCACCGACATCAAGCTGCCGCCGGGCATCGTGGAGCTCGGCGGGCTGCACGTCATCTGCACCGAGCGCCACGACTCCGGGCGCATCGACCGCCAGCTGTTCGGCCGCTGCGGCCGGCAGGGCGACCCCGGCTCGTGCGAGACCTTCGTCTCGGTGGCCGACGAGCTGGTGACCACGCACCTCAAGCCCGCCGGGCGCCTGGCGCCGCCGCAGTGGGCCGGGCGCGCGCTGATCGCGCTCGCGCAGTGGCGCGCCGAGCGCGCGCACTCGCAGGCGCGGCGCGATCTGCTGGCGGCGGACGAGCAGCTCGGCGACCAGCTCGCCTTCTCTGGACGCGGGGAGTAGGGAAGCCTAGAAGCCGGTCAGTGGTCTTCGATGCGCGGGACGGAATCTTCCGCCGGACCGCCGGTGTCGGGGTCGATCCACTCCGACAGGCCGAGCTCGGACTCGGCTTCCTGCAGCGTCTCGCCCGGCTCGAGGCCCGACTCGCTGGTCTGCATGTCGGCGGCGGCCTCCTCGCGCGTCGGGAACGGGCCGTATTGCTGCTCGCCGTCCTTCCAGTAGAAGCCGTCGGGACGCTCGATGACGTGCCCCGAGGGGATTTCCTCGGGTGAAACGGGCGCCGTCCTCTTTCGCTTCATGAATCCATGTTACGCCAGAATGCGCCCGGTGAGTCAAGGGTTGAAAGACACAACGGCAGAGAGAAAGCCGCTCGACGCCACCGCATACGGCATGATGGTGCTGCTCGCCGCGCTGTGGGGATTCCAGCAGGCGGCGATCAAGCTCGTCGCCCCCGACATCTCGCTCGTGATGCAGGCCGCGATCCGCTCCGCGGCCGCCACCGCGCTGGTGATCGGCTGGGCCGCCTGGCGCGGCATCCCGCTTTTCCGCCGCGACGGCACGCTTGCCGCCGGCCTC
>DASUZH010000480.1:0-3152 GCA_036376975.1 Burkholderiales bacterium
GGCGTCTCGCGCATCGGCCAGAAGGCGTTCCTCATCGCCTCGGTGATGCTGATCGCGTTCTGCGCGGTCGGCGTGATCCTGTGGATCGGCGGCCACGACGTGCTCGCCGGGCGGCTCTCGGCGGGCGAGCTGGCCGCGTTCGTGTTCTACGCTACCGTAGTGGCGAGCGGCGCCGGCACGGTGTCGGAGGTGTGGGGCGAGCTGCAGCGCGCCGCCGGCGCGAGCGAGCGGCTCGCCGAGCTTCTCGACACCCCGCCGGGCATCACATCTCCGGAGGCGCCGGTCGCGCCGCCGGCGCGCGGCGCACGCGCGATCGAGTTCGACCAGGTCGGCTTCGCCTACCCGGCCCGCCCGCAGGCGCGCGCGCTCGACGGCTTCACGCTGCGCGTGGCGCCCGGCGAGCGGGTCGCGCTGGTCGGCCCTTCGGGCGCCGGCAAGTCGACCGTCGCCGCGCTGCTGCTGCGCTTCTACGATCCGCAGCAGGGCGCGATTCGCATCGACGGCGTCGACGTGCGCGCGATGGACCCCGGCGCGCTGCGGCGCCTGGTCGCGGTGGTGCCGCAGGAGCCGGTGATCTTCGCCGCCAGCGTGCTGGACAACGTGAGGTATGGACGCCCCGCCGCGGACCGCGCGGCAGCCCTCGCCGCCTGCGAGCGCGCGTTCGCGATGGAATTCATCGAGCGGTTGCCGCAAGGGCTCGACACGCAGCTCGGCGAGCGCGGCGTCACGCTCTCCGGCGGCCAGCGCCAGCGCCTGTCGATCGCGCGCGCGCTGCTCGCCGACCGGCCGATCCTGCTGCTCGACGAGGCGACCAGCGCGCTCGACGCGGCGAGCGAGCGCATGGTGCAGCAGGCCCTGCAGGCGCTCGAGGAAGGCCGCACCACGCTTGCCATCGCGCACCGCCTCGCCACCGTGCAGCACGCCGACCGCATCATCGTGATGGAGCGCGGCGCGCTGGTGGCGCAGGGCACGCACACCGAGTTGATGCGCCAGGGCGGTCTCTATGCGAGCCTGGCACGGCTGCAGTTCCTGGACGCGGCGCGCCCGCTGGAACGCGTCGCGTGAAGCTGCTGGCGGCGCTCGCGCTCGCCGCGGGCTGTGCGGCGGCCGCGGCCCAGAACGGACCGCAGGTCGGCTCGAAGCGCTTCACCGAGTCCTACATCCTGGGCGAGATCCTGGCGCAGGCTTCGGGCGGGCGCCACAAACCGGGCCTCGGCAACACCGCGATCCTGGTCGAGGCGCTGAAGAACGGCGCGATCGACGTCTATCCGGAGTACACCGGCACCATCGCCCGCGAGATCCTCAGGACGGACGAGCGGCTCGACCTCAATGCGCTCAACGAAAGGCTGAAGCCGCTCGGCCTCGCGGCCGGCTATCCCCTCGGCTTCGCGAACAGCTACGCAATCGGCATCGCGCGTTCCAAGGCAGAAGCCGGCTCGATAAAAACCATCTCCGACTTGGCGAAGCATCCAGGGCTGCGCATCGGCGTGTCGCACGAATTCCTCGGCCGCCGCGACGGCTGGCCCGGGCTGCGGCGGGCCTATGGACTGCCGCAGAAGCCGCGCGGGCTCGACCACGGCCTCGCCTACGAGGCGCTCGCCGCGGGCGAGATCGACGCCATCGATCTCTACACGACCGACGCCAAGATTGCGCGCTACCCGATCGTGGTGCTGGAGGACGACAGGCGCTTCTTCCCGCCGTATGACGCCGTGCTTCTCTACAGAAAAGACGCCGCAGAACGGCTCAGGGCGTTCGACGGCCTGAAGATCGATGCGGGCACGATGGTGAGGCTCAACGCCCGGGCCGAGCTCGACAAGGTCGCTTTCGCCGACGTCGCCCGCGAGTACCTCGGCGGGCAGGCGCAAACCGGCGAAGGGCTGTGGGCGGCGCTGTTCGCGCCCGACTTCGGCCGCCTGCTCGCGGAGCACGTGGCGCTGGTCTTCGGCGCGCTCGCTGCGGCGGCCCTGATCGGCATCCCGCTCGGCATCGTCGCGGCGAGGAGCGCGTGGCTGGCCCAGCCGGTGCTGCTGCTCGCCGGCCTGGTGCAGACCATCCCTTCGCTCGCGCTGCTCGCGTTTCTCATCCCGCTGACCGGAACCATCGGCGTCTGGCCGGCGCTGATCGCGCTGTTCCTGTATGCGCTGCTGCCGATCACGCGCAATACGCACACCGGCCTGGTGCAGGTCCCCGCGGGGCTCAAGCAGGCCGGGACGGCAATGGGTCTTGTTTCAAAACAAGTTCTTCTCAGCATCGAGCTGCCGCTCGCGTTCCCGACCATCATGGCCGGGATCAAGACGGCGGCGGTGATCAGCGTCGGCACCGCGACGATCGCCGCCTTCATCGGCGCCGGCGGATTCGGCGAGCGCATCTCGCAGGGCCTCGCCCTGAACGACCACACGATCCTGCTGGCCGGCGCGCTGCCGGCCGCGGCGCTCGCGCTGGCGGTGCACGCGCTGTTCGAGATCGTCGAGCGTTCGCTATCGACTAGATAAGGATTATCAAATAAGCGGGCCCTCGCTCTGTCGTATCATTCCGGCCCATGTCCCAGGTCATAGGCATCCCGCGCGAGACCTTTGCGGGTGAGAAGCGCGTCGCCTCCGTTCCCGAGGTGGTGGAGAAGCTGATCAAGCTCGGCTTCGCGGTGAAGGTCGAGGCCGGCGCCGGCGCCGCGGCGAACTTCAACGACGACAGCTACCGCGCCGCGGGCGCGGAGATCGTTGCGGACGTCTGGGGAAGCGCCGACATCCTCTTCAAAGTGCGCGCACCGGACCCGGCCGAAGTGGCGAAGATGCGGCCAGGACAGACGCTGATCGGCTTCATCTGGCCGGCGCAGAACCCGGACCTGATGCAGAGCCTCGCGGCGCGCAAGGCCACCGTGCTCGCCATCGACTCGCTGCCGCGCACGCTGTCGCGCGCGCAGAAGATGGATGCGCTCACCTCGATGGCCGGCGTCAGCGGCTACCGCGCCGTCATCGAGGCGGCCAACGCGTTCGGACGCTTCTTCAGCGGACAGATCACCGCCGCCGGCAAGGTGCCGCCGGCCAAGGTGTTCATCGCGGGCGCCGGCGTGGCCGGCCTGGCCGCCATCGGCACCGCCGCCAACATGGGCGCCATCGTGCGCGCCAACGACACCCGCGCCGAAGTGGCCGACC
>DASUZH010000481.1:0-4082 GCA_036376975.1 Burkholderiales bacterium
ATCCAGACGTGGGTCGGCTCGTCGAGCGGCTCGCCGGCGAGGAACAGGTGCCGGAGCGAGGACAGGTCGTGCTTCTTCATGAACGACACGTCCTGCTTCTTCAGCACGCGGATCGCGGTCGGCGCGGAGAACATCACTGCCACCTTGCGGTCCTGCACGATCTTCCACCACACGCCGGCGTCGGGGCGGATCGGCACGCCCTCGTACAGGATGGTCGTCATGCCGGCGATGAGCGGCGCGTAGATGATGTACGAGTGCCCCACCACCCAGCCGATGTCGGAGGTGGTGAACATGGTCTCGCCCGGCGCGCCGCAGAAGACGTGCTTCATCGACGCGGCGAGCGCCACCGCGTAGCCGCCGACGTCTCGCTGCACGCCCTTCGGCCGGCCGGTGGTACCCGACGTGTACAGGATGTACGAGGGCTCGGAGGATTCAAGCCATTCGCACGCGACGGTCGGATCCTTGATCTTTTTCGAAAGCGAAACCCAGTCCTCATCGCGGCCGGGGACCATCGAGAGAGAGGGATCCAGGCCGCGCTTGAAGATCAGCACCTTCTTCGGCGGGTGCTTGGCCAGCTTGAGCGCCTCGTCGACCAGCGACTTGTAGGTGACCACCTTGCCCATGCGGCTGCCGCCGTCGGCGGTGATCATCAGCGCGGGCTTGGCGTCGTCGATGCGCGCCGCCAGGCTGGCCGCGGCGAAGCCGCCGAACACCACCGAGTGCACCGCGCCGAGCCGCGCGCAGGCGAGGATCGCGAAGCAGGCCTCGGGCACCATCGGCATGTAGACGATCACCCGGTCGCCCTTCTTCACGCCGAGCGAGCGCATCATCGCGGCGGCGAGGTTGACCTCGCGGAACAGCTCCTGGTAGGTGTAGGACTTCTCCTCGCCGGTCTCGGTGGAGATGTAGACCAGCGCGGCCTGCGCGCCGCGCGCCGCCAGGTGGCGGTCGACGGCGTTGTGGCACAGGTTGGTCTCGCCGCCGACGAACCATTTCGCGAACGGCGGTCGCGAGTAGTCGAGCACCTTGCCGAAAGGCTTGTGCCAGTCGATCAGCCTGGCCTGCTCGGCCCAGAAGCCCTCGCGGTCGGCGATGGAGCGCCGGTGGAACTCCTTGTAGGTGGCCATTCCCCGAGGTTACTTCTTGGCTTTGAAGCGTTCCAGTACCGGCAGCAGCCGGCGCAATACCTGCGCCGCGCCGGCGCCGAGGCGCTCCGGGCTGGCCCGCTCGAGGGTCTGCACCGCGCGCTCCACGTCCGGCGGCAGCCCGCTGGCGGCGGTCGCCGCGACCGGCACGGTGGCGTCGGGCGCGCGCGCCGCGGCCGCCGGCTGCATGCGCTGCAGCGCGACCTTCAGCAGCTCCTCGACCGAGGCCGCGGTGTCGTGCCCGAGCGAGGCGATGCCGATGCTGGCGCGGATGGCGAGGGTGTGGCTCTGGTACTTGACCGGCGCCGCCTGCAGCTGGTCGCGAATGCGGCGGGCGAAGGTGAGCGCCTCGGCCGGGCCGGCGCTCGCCGAGATGATGGTGAAGGCGTTCTCGGCGGTGCGGCCGACCGAATCCTCGGTGCGCAGCGTAGAGGTGAGCAGCCCGGCGATGCGCGCGAGCAGCTTGCCGGCCACGTCGCGGCCTACCGCCTGCTCGATGTCGCCGTAGGTGTCGACGCGCAGGATCACCACCGACAGCGGCCCGCCGTGGCGCTTGGCGTGCGAGAAGTGCTTGCGGCCCTCGGTGAGCAGGAACTGCGGCGTGAACACGCCGGTGATCGGGTCGCGCATCGCGGTGGTGTTGACCGCCTCGCGGCTGACCGCCACCTCCACTTTCGCTTCCACCAGGCGCAGCAGGTTGTCGATGCGCGCCAGCACCTCGGGCGCGTCGGCGGTCTTGCCGATGAAGTCGTTGGCGCCGGAGTCGCGCGCGCGCTTCTTGGACGACTCGTTCTCGTCGCCCGAGATGATCACCACCGGCAGCTGCTTGATGCGCGCGTCGCCGCTGCCGCGGATGCGCGACAGCAGGCCGAAGCCGTCGAGCTTGGGCATCGACAGGTCGGTGAACACCATCACGATCGACTTGTCGTTCTCCGTCGCGGTCCACCCCGCCTCGCCGTCGGCCTCCTCGCGCACGGCGAAGTTCGCCTCCAGGATGCGCTTGAAGGTGGCGCGCACGAACTTCGAGTCGTCGACCAGAAGCACGGTGCGCTTCGGCAGCTCGCTCATCCCTACTCCGCCAGGTCGACGACGACTCTGCGGCTGATCCTGGCGTTGATGAAGTCGTCGAACACGCCGGGCAGCTCGGCGAACGGGATGGTGCGCGCCATCTCCTTCAGCAGCGGCGGCTTCAGGTCGCCGCCCATGCGCGCCCACACCTGCTCGCGGATCGCGTTCGAGCTGTCGCCCGAATTGATGCCGAGCAGGCTGGCGCCGCGCAGGATGAACGGCATCACCCAGGTGTGCAGCTCGGCGCTCTCCGCCAGCCCGATCGAGCCGATCACGCCGTTGTCCTTCATCTGGCTCGCCATCCAGGCCAGCGTCTTGCCGCCGAGGTTGTCGATCGCGCCGGCCCAGATCGCCTTATCAAGGGGTTTTATTTTTGTTAAATCCAATTCACTTCTGAGCTTGATCTCCTTCGCGCCCAGCTTCTTCAGCCACTCCGACTCGCTTTCCTTGCCGGTCAGCGCGACCACGTGGTAGCCGAGCTTGGCGAACATGGCGATGGCGACCGAGCCGACGCCGCCGGTGGCGCCGTTGACGATCACCGGCCCGTTGGCCGGCTTGAGGCCGTTGTGCTCCATGCGCACCACCGCGATGGCCGCGGTGTAGCCGGCGGTGCCGTAGGCCATCGCCTCCCACAGCGACACGCCGTGCGGCAGCTTGACGATCCAGTCGCCCTTCACGCGCGCATACGGCGAGTAGCCGCCGTCGTGCGACACGCCGACGTACTCGCCGCTGGTGGTGGCGACGGCGTCGCCCTTCTTGAAGCGCGCATCGGTGGAGGCCACCACCGTGCCGGAGAAATCGATGCCGCCGATGCACGACGGCCGCCGCAGGATCCTGCCCTTGCCGGTGGCGGCCAGCGCGTCCTTGTAGTTCACGCTCGAGTAGGCGACGCGCACCGTCACGTCGCCCGGATCGAGCTGGTCGAGCGTCATGTCGACGAACTCGGCGCGCACCTTCTTGTCCGCTTCGGTCAGCCGGTATGCCTTGAATCGTTCCATTGTCTATTCGACCCTGATGTTGGCCTGCTTCACCACTTGCGACCACTTCGCCGTCTCGGCCACGATGTGCGCGCCGAACTCCGCCGGCTGCATGCGCAGCACCTCCGCGCCTTCCAGCTCGAAGCGCTTGCGCGTGTCCTCTGCGTCCAGCAGTCCGGCGACCTCGGTGCGCACTTTATCGAGCGCGGCCTGCGGCGTGCCGGCGGGCGCCACCAGCCCCCACCAGTTCGCCGCCTCGGCGCCGGGCAGGCCGGCCTCGGCGAAGGTCGGGATCTCCGGCGCCGCGGCGATGCGGCGCGGGCCGCCGATGCCGAGCGCGCGCAGCTTGCCCGAGCGCACGTGCGGCAGGTTCTGGATCACGCTGCCGACGTTCATCTGCACGATGTTGGCCATGGTGTCGGTGAGCGCCGGGCCGCCGCCCTTGTACTGCACGATGACGACATCGATCCCGGCCTGCAGCCGGAATAGCTCGGTGGCGAGGTGCTGGAAGCTGCCCGGACCGGCCGAGCCGGCGTTGAGCGCGCCGGGCTTCTGCTTTGCGAGCTGCACCAGGTCGCCGAGGGTGTGCGCCGGTATCGCAGCGGGCACCACCAGGATGCTGGGCCCGGTGCCGAGCGCGGCGATCGGCGCGAACCACTGCACCGACTCGCGCGGCATCTGGCCGAGCGCGATCGACATCGGATAGCCCACCGAGACGAGCAGCAGCGTGTAGCCGTCGGCGGGCGACTTGGCCGCGGCGTTGATGCCCAGCGTGCCGCCGCCGCCGCCGCGATTCTCGATCACCACCGACTGGCCGAGCCGCGCCGCGAGCTGCACGCCGACGATGCGGCCGACCACGTCGTTGCTGCCGCCGGGCGGGAACGGGATGATC
>DASUZH010000482.1:0-3237 GCA_036376975.1 Burkholderiales bacterium
AGGAGTCACGGGCATGACTAACCAGCGATCGGCGTCCGTCGAAACATTGAAGGCAATAGCCGATGCGTTCAACGCCCACGACCTGGACGCCATCATGGAGTTCTTCGCCGCTGACTGCTCGTTGGACATGCCGCGGGGACCGGATCCCTGGGGCAAGCGCTTCACGGGCAAGGCGGCCGTGCGGGAAGGCCTGGCGATGCGCTTCAAGGGTCTGCCCGACGTCCACTACAGCGAGGGCCGCCATTGGGTCAGCGGAAACATGGGGGTGTCGGAGTGGCTGCTGACCGGCACGACGCCGGACGGAGCCCGCATTCGAGTGCGGGGATGCGACCACTGGGAGTTCCGCGACGGCAAGGTGATCAGGAAGGACTCTTACTGGAAGATCGTGGAGAAGCCGGCATGAAGCGCGCCGTCACCGCCCTCTTGCTCGGCCTGCTGTGGAGCGCGGCGGCCGCGGCGGCGTCGTTCCCCTGCGAGAAGGCGCAAAGCCGCGTCGAGAAGGCGATCTGCGCCGACGCGGAGGTCTCGCAGCTGGACGAGTATCTCGGCCGCTACTACTCGGGCGCCAGGGCGGCGCTGCGCGATTCGACGGCCTGCCTCGCGGCCGACCAGAGGCAATGGCTGAGCTCGGTGCGCAACGCGTGCCAGGACACCGCGTGCCTGAAGAAGGCATACCTCGAGCGGCTGGCCGAGCTGCATGCGATTCAGCCTGGCGCGAGCAGCCTCAGGAACGTCGCGCTGCCGTCGGTGCCGTCGCTCGTGTGGATCATCCCGCCCGCGGCGGACAACGTCGCGGCGCCGCCGCGGCCCGGCGCGAAGCCGCTCGTCGCCAGGGGCCGCGTGGTCAACGACCTCGAGAAGGGCGACGGCTTCGTGCTGCGCACGGCCGAAGGCGCGACCCACATCCTCCTGCTGACGATGTTCTTCGACGGCTCGAGCGTCGACGTGCTCACCGTGCTCGCCAGGGATCCGGCCGCGACGTTCCTCGCGCGCGGCCACGCCGCGGCCAACAGCCGCGGCGAGGTGTACTACGAGCCCAGCCGCTGCGTGTTCCTCTATCGGATTGCGGGATAAGCGGAACCCATTGCGGACCATCCTGCAGGGGCGTAATTTGGCAGGCGTAGGGGGGAAGTGATTGGGTGGCTATATGGCCGTGCCCTACGTTTGCGCGAAGTGTGGAGCCGGATTACCGGCCGGGCGGGGCGCCGAGGTGAAGTGCGGCGCTTGCGGGAGCATATTGCTGGGCGGCAGGGACGAGGGAGGATGGCGCTGGCTGGCCGTCCACGAGTGGTTCGTGCTGGTCGCGGCGATCGTCGCCGGCGTCACCGCCTACATCAACAGCTGAACTGAGCTGGTCTGTGCCTGTCGCGCCGTGCGCGCCGGTGTGATGATCCGCGCATGAAGCGACCTTTCCGGCAGGTGAACGTGTTTTCCGCCGACCCGCTGCGCGGCAACCCGCTCGCGGTTGTGCACGGCGCCGACGGCGTGAGCGATGAGCGCATGCAGGAGCTCGCGCGCTGGACCAATCTCTCCGAGACGACGTTCCTGCTCGCGCCGAGGGACCCTGGTGCGGACTACCGCGTGCGGATCTTCACCCCCAGCGGCGAGCTGCCGTTCGCGGGGCATCCGACGCTAGGCACATGCCACGCGTGGCTCGCCGCAGGCGGCAAGCCGCGCGATCCGGCGGTCGTGGTGCAGGAATGCGGCGTCGGCCTGGTGCGCGTGCGACGCGGCGGCCAGCGCCTCGAGTTCGCGGCGCCGCCGCTGCGCAGGACCGGCGCGCTGGAGGCGGCGGTGCTCGGCCAGGTCACTAGGGCGCTGAACATCCCCGCGCCGGACATCCGGCACCACCAGTGGGTGGACAACGGCCCCGGCTGGTGCGCGGTGATGCTGGGGTCCGCGAGCCAGGTGCTGTCCCTCAAGCCCGACTGGGCTGCGCTTGCGCCGCTGAAGCTCGGCGTGGTCGGCCCGCACAAGCCCGGGCATGACGCGGCGTTCGAGGTGCGGGCGTTCATCGGCGGCGGCAACTACGAGGATCCGGTGACCGGCAGCCTGAACGCGAGCCTCGCGCAGTGGCTGATCGGCGCCGGGCTCGCCAGCTCGCCGTACGTGGCCGCGCAAGGCACGGCGCTGCGGCGCGCCGGCCGCGTCTACCTCAGAAAGGACGGCGCCGACGTCTGGGTCGGCGGCGACGTCGTCGACTGCGTGCAAGGCGAGATAGACTTGGCGGACCAAGGGAGAAAGCCATGAAACCGTTCCTGTTTGCGATGCTGCTCGCCGCGGCCACCGGGCTGCAGGCGGCCGAGATCAAGGTGCTCAGCTCCAACGCGCTGAAGGCGGTGCTGGAGGAGCTGGCGCCGCAGTTCGAGAAGAACAGCGGCCACACCATCAAGGCGCAGTTCGCGCCGGCGGCGGACCTGAAGGCGCGCATCGAGCGGCGCGAGGATTTCGACATCACCATCCTCACCGCGGCGCTGATGGACGACCTGGCGAAGATGAACCACATCGTGCTGAAGACCCGCTTCGACCTGGCGAAGGTCGGCGCGGGCGTCGCCATCCGCAAGGGCGCGCCGAAGCCCGACCTGTCGAGCGGCGAGGGCTTCAAGCGCTCGCTGCTGGCGGCGAAGTCGATCGCCTACGTCGGCACCGGCGCGACCGGCGCCACCATGCGCAAGGCGTTCGACCGCCTCGGCATCGCCGAGGAGATGAAAGCGAAGACGAGACTGCTATCGGGCGTGTCGGCCGCCGAGGCGGTGGCGAAGGGCGAGGCCGAGCTCGGCTTCAGCGTGGTGAGCGAGATCCTCGGCGTGGCCGGGGCGGAGCTCGCCGGGCCGCTGCCGCCCGAGCTGCAGGTCTACCTGGTGTTCCCGGTCGCCGGCTCGGCCAGCGCGCCCGACCCCAGGGCGGGGCTGCAGTTCCTGCAGTTCCTGAAGACGCCGGAGGCGGCGAAGGTGATCCGCGCGAAGGGGATGGAACCCGGGTGAGGTGCCTGGCGCTCTGCGGAACTTTGCTCGCCGCAGCCGCCTTCGCGCAGGAGCCGCCGCCGGGAGTCGAGCACGACTCGTGGCGGCAGATCGAGCTGCGCTCCGTCGCGCCCGCCGACTGCGTCGAGGTTTCCTCGGCCGGCCACGCCATCCGGCTCGCGCTCGCCGACCTGCGCACGATGGCCGTCGACGCGGGGCGCGTCATGGGCGGCGCGACCGAGCCGCGGCTGCAGCGCATCTTCGAAGGCCGCGC
>DASUZH010000483.1:0-3033 GCA_036376975.1 Burkholderiales bacterium
TCGCAGGTGCCGCTGATCGTGCCGGGCTTCGGCTCCGACCAGGACATCATCCGCCCGGTGGGCGACGCGATGCTCGGCCTGTTCGACACCGCGCACTGGGCGATGGACCTCGACAACGCCGCCAACAAGAAATTCGTCGCCGCGTTCGAGAAGGAGTACAAGCGCCTGCCGACGGTGTTCGCGGCGCAGGGCTACGACACCGCGCTGCTGATCGACGCCACGGTGCGCGACCTGAAGGGCAAGGTGGAGAACGTCGAGGCGGTGCGCAAGGCGATGAAGAGCGCGAAGTGGGAGTCGGTGCGCGGCGGCTTCAAGTTCAACAAGAACCAGATGCCGATCCAGAACTACTACCTGCGCGTGGTCGGCAAGGACTCGCAGGGGCGCCTGGTCAACAAGACCATCGGCACCGTCTTCAAGGACCACGGCGACGCCTACGTCCAAGACTGCGCGATGAAGTAGTTTGTCCTGGCTTCTGATATTCGAGCAGGCCCTTAACGGCCTGCAGTTCGGGTTGATGCTGTTCCTGCTGGCCGCCGGCCTGACGCTGGTGTTCGGCATCATGGACATGATCAACCTCGCGCACGGCTCGCTGTACATGCTGGGCGCGTTCCTCGCCTCGACCTTCGTCGCGCTCACCGGCTCGTTCACCGCCGGGGTGCTGCTCGCCATTCCGGCCACCGCGGTGCTGGGAATGGTCCTCGAAATAGCCGTGCTGAGAACCTTGTATGCGAGAGACCACCTGTCGCAGGTGCTCGCCACTTTCGCGCTGATCCTGATCCTGAACGAGGTGGTGCGGCTGGTGTGGGGCTCCGACGCCTCGCTGCCGATGCCGGCGGCGCTCGCCGGCCCGGTGCAGATCCTGCCCGGCCTGCCCTACCCGGCCTACCGGCTGGTGATCATCGCGGTCGGCCTGCTGATCGCCCTTCTCTTATATGTATTGGTAGCCAAGACAAGAATCGGCATGCTGGTCCGTGCCGGCGCCTCCAACCGCGAGATGGCGCTCGCCATGGGCGTCAACATCAAGCTCTTGTTCACGCTGGTGTTCGGCGCCGGCGCGGCGCTCTGCGCGGTGGCCGGCGCGATGCTGGCGCCGCTGTTCGCGGTGCAGGTCGGCATGGGCGAGAACATCCTGATCCTCGCCTTCGTGGTGATCGTGATCGGCGGCATCGGCTCGATCCGCGGCGCGCTGGTCGGCGCGGTGCTGGTCGGCGTGGTCGACACCATCGGACGCGCCTTCCTGCCGCTCGTCTTCGGCCTGGTGTTCCAGCCGCGCGTGGCGAGCGCCGCCGGGCCGGCGATCGCCTCGGTGGCGATCTACCTGCTGATGGCGGTGATCCTGTACTTCAAGCCGAAGGGATTGTTTCCCGCGCGCGGATGAAGAAGACCATTCTCCTGGCGATTGTTCTGGTCGCGTTTCCGCTCGCGATGCAGGCGACGGACCACCTGTTCTACGTCAGCTTCGCCAGCCGGGTGCTGATCTACGCCATCGCCGCCACCAGCCTCAACCTCGCGCTGGGCTACGGCGGCATGATTTCGTTCGGCCACGCCGCCTTCGTCGGCACCGGCGCCTACATCGCCAGCATCTGCATCGCCGAGGGCGTGACCAGCGCGTGGATAGGCTGGCCTCTCGCGATCGCGGCGTCTGCGATCGCCTCCTGGATCATCGGCGCGGTGTGCCTGCGCACGCGCGGCGTGTACTTCATCATGATCACGCTCGCCTTCGCGCAGATGATGTTCTACCTGGTGAACTCGATGAAGGCCTACGGCGGCGACGAGGGCCTCACCCTGCCGCAGCGCGCCAGCGATCTCGGCAACGAGGTGGCTTTCTACTACGTGGTGCTGGCTTTTCTCGCGGCGAGCATCTATTGCCTGAAGCGGTTGATCGAGTCGCGCTTCGGCCGCGTCATCGTCGCGATCCGCGAGAACGAGGCGCGCGCGGCGGCGGTGGGCATTCCGGTGTTCCGCTACCAGCTGGTCTGCTTCGTCATCGCCGGCGCCGCCGCCGGCCTGGCCGGCGCGCTGCTCGCGAGCCACGGCAAGTACGTCAACCCGAACGTGCTGCACTGGTCGCAATCGGGCACGCTGATGATCATGGTGATCCTCGGCGGGGTCGGCCGGCTGTGGGGCGGCGCGATCGGCGCCGCGGTGCTGCTCGGCCTCGAGCACCTGATTGCCGAGCACCGCATCGACTGGCTCGCCGCGCTGGCGCCCAACTACCAGCAGCACGCCAACCTCGGCGTCGGCCTGGTGCTGCTGGCCATCGTGCTGTTCGCGCCGCAGGGCATCGCCGGGCTGCTGGCGAGGGAGAAACATGCTCCGGCTTGAGCGCGTCAGCAAGCGCTTCGGCGGCGTGGTCGCCACCGACGAGGTCAGCCTCGAGGTAAGCGAGGGCGAGGTGCACGCGCTGATCGGGCCGAACGGCGCCGGCAAGACCACGCTGATCGGCCAGATCTCCGGCACGCTCACGCCCGATGCCGGAGAAGTGTTTTTTGAAGAAAGAACCATAACAAGAGAATCCCAGCACAAGCGCGTCGCGGCGGGTCTGGCCCGCAGCTACCAGATCACCAGCATCTTTCGGCGCTTCAGCGTGCTCGACAACCTGGCGCTCGCGGTGCAGGCGCGCAGCGGCTCGAGCTTCTCGTTCTGGCGCCCGGTGGCGAAGGAGAAGGCCCTCTTCGACCAGGCTGCGCTGATCCTGGAGGAAGTGGGATTGGCGGCGAAGAAGGACCAGACTGCCGCCACGCTCGCCCACGGCGAGCAGCGCGCGCTGGAGGTCGGCCTGGCCCTCGCCACGCAGCCGAAGCTGGTGCTGCTCGACGAGCCGATGGCCGGCATGGGGCCCGAGGAGTCGCAGCGCATGATCGAGCTGATCGCGCGCATCCGCCGGCGCGTCACCGTGCTGCTGGTCGAGCACGACATGGACGCGGTGTTCCGCCTCGCCGGGCGCATCTCCGTGCTGGTGAGCGGGCGCATCATCGCAACCGACACGCCCGAGCGGATCAAGGCGAACGAGGAAGTGCGCAGGGCCTACCT
>DASUZH010000484.1:0-9500 GCA_036376975.1 Burkholderiales bacterium
CGAGATCTGCACGTCGATCGAGCGGTCGAACACCTCGTACTCGCGGCCGCGCGCCAGCTCCATCAGCTTGTCGCGCGACAGCGGCTGGCGCGGGTGGCGCACCAGCACCTGCAGCACCGAGAACTCGCCGGTGGTGAGCGCGACCTGCTTGCCGCCGCGGGTCAGCGTGCGGGTGGAGAGGTTGAGCGAGAACTCGCCGAACTGGAAGCTGCCGCCCTCGACCGGCGCGCCCGGCGGTCCCGCCGGCGCCTTTCTTCGCAGCACCGCGTTGATCCTCGCCAGCAGCTCGCGGGGGTTGAACGGCTTCGGCAGGTAGTCGTCGGCGCCCATCTCGAGGCCGACGATGCGGTCGACGTCGTCGCCCTTGGCGGTGAGCATGATGATCGCCGGCGCCGCGCCCTGCGCGCGCAGCCGGCGGCAAACGGCCAGCCCGTCCTCGCCCGGCAGCATCAGGTCGAGCACCACCAGGTCGTAGCGCTCGCGCGCGAGCAGCTTGTCCATCGCCGCGGCGTCGGCCGCCGCCTTGACCTCGTAGCCCTCGCCGCCGAGGTAGCGCACGAGCAGGTCGCGCATGCGCAGGTCGTCGTCCACTACCAGGATGCGTGTCTTGAGCTCTGCCATTCACCAATTGTTACACTGGCGGCCGGCTGCGGTCTTTACCATGCGCTCCATGAGGCTCTTAACGCTGTGCCTTGCCTTCGCGTTGTCGGCGACGGGCGCGCTCGCGCAGGGCAAGGGCGGCCGCGGGCACGACGGCCGGGCGGAGCGCTCGCAGCCGATGAGCCAGCAGGAGCGCCAGCGCATGCGCGACGACATGCGCGACGCCTACCGCGAGCGGGGGCGCGAGCGCCCGGAGCGGCACCGGCAGATGACGCGCGAGGAGCGCGACAAGCTGCGCGAGGACGTGCAGGACGCCAACCGGCAGATGCGCCGCTAGGCTGTCATCCCCGCGGAAGGGGTGTCATCCCCGCGGAAGCGGGGATCCATGGGTTCCCGCTTTCGCGGGAACGACGGAATCCGGGGGTTCGTTGGCCGCGGGGCCGCTGGTATAGAACGCCAGGCAGTTCTTGCCCGCCTGCTTGGCGGCGTACATGGCGCTGTCGGCGTGCTTCATCAGCGCGAGGGCGTCGACCGCGTCGTCCGGGAACACGCTGATGCCCGCGCTGGCCGTGACCGCCACTTCCGCGCCGCTCAGCGCGAAGCTGCGGCGCATCTCGCCGAGCAGCTTGCGCGCCACCGTCTCCACCGGCGCGAGCTCCTGCACCTCCTCCAGCACGACGAGGAACTCGTCGCCGCCGAAGCGCGCCAGCAGGTCGCTCGCGCGCAGGTGGGCGCGCAGGCGCGCGGCCACCTCGACCAGCAGCGCGTCGCCGGCGTCGTGGCCGTGCAGGTCGTTCACCTCCTTGAAGCCGTCGAGGTCGATGAAGATCACCGCCAGCTTGGCGCCGCGGCGCCGCGCGCGCTGCACCGCCTGCTCGAGCGAGGGCCCCAGGCTGGTGCGGTTGGCGAGCCCGGTGAGCGCGTCGCTGTAAGCGAGGGTGGCGATGCGCTCGCGCGCCAGCGCGATCTCGGTGACGTCGCGCCCCACGCAGCGGTAGCCGAGGAAGCGGCGGTCGTCGGCGAAGCGCGGCTCGCCGCTGATCGACAGGTAGCGCACCGAGCCGTCGGGCATGCGGCGGCCGAACTCGAAGTCGCGGAACGGCTGGTGCTGGTCGAGCCGCGCGCGGAACGCCGTCCAGCCGGCCTCGTCCGGGGTGACCGAGGGAATCTCCCATTCGGTCTTGCCGACCAGGTCGGGCTGCGTCGGCGAGTAGCCGGGGCCGTGCGCGAACGAGGAGATGCGGTGCTCGGTGTCGAACTCGAGGAAGAAGTCGGACGACATCTGCGTCAGGCTGCGGAAGCGCGCCTCGCTCTCGCGCAGCGACGCCTCGGCGTGCTTGCCGCGCAGGAACTGCCCCACCAGGCTGCCGATGATGCGCGTCGACTGCAGCAGGCGCTCGTCGGGCTCGCGCGCTTCCTTGCTCTCGAAGGTGAGCACGCCCAGCACCTTGCCCTCGGCGAAGGCGGGGAAGGCGAACACGCCGCGCACGCCGGAGGATTCGACCAGCGCCTTCTGGTGGGTGCGCGCGTCGCTCTGCATGTCGCGGCTCCAGAGCGGCTCGGCGGCGCGCCAGACCGCGCCGATCACGCCCTGGCCGGGCAGGTAGGCGAGGCCGCGCGATGCTTCGATCAAACCCTCGATATCCGGATCGGAGACATGCCAGGCCTGCTGGAAGCGCATCGTGGCGTGCGCCTCGTCGGGAACGAAGCAGCGCCCGCAGAGCAGCCCCTCGGCCTGGCAGACCGCGCGCAGCACGCTTTGCACGCCGGATGCGGCGTCCTCCGCGGCGGCGAGCGCGCGCGCCACGTCGTGCTCCAGCCGCAGCAGCAGCTCGCCGCGCTTCTCGGCGGTGATCTCGTGGCCCACCCCGCGGTACCCGGTGAAGGCGCCCTGCGCGTCGAATACCGGCTCGCCGCTGATGCGCACGTAGCGCAGCTGGCCGTCGCGCGCGCGGCGCCACATCAGCACGTTGTAGAACGGCTGCCGCGCGTCGAGCAGCGCGCGGTGCGCGCGCCAGCCGCCGTCGCACTCGAGCCCGCTGCTCCAGCGCGGCTGGCCGATCAGCCGCGCGGCGAGCTCGTTGTCCTTGCCGGTGACGTTGCGGCCCTCGAGCCGGGTGAAGCGGTACTCGGTGTCCTGCTCCCAGTACCAGTCGGAGGACAGCTCGGTGAGCGCGCGGAAGCGCGCTTCGCTCTCGCGCAACTGCGTCTCGGTGTGCTTGCGGGCGGTGACGTCGCGCGTGATGGCTAGCACAATGGTGGCGCCGGCAGCCTCGTCGCGCAGCGGCACCGCGCGCACCTCCATCCAGCGGCGCGTGCCCTTCAGGCCGATCATCTCGAACTCCAGGGTCTGCTCCTCGCCGCCCGCCACGCGGCGCACCAGCTCGCGGAACGGTTCCAGGTGCTGCGAGGCGACCAGGCCGTAGACGCACTGGCCGAGCAGCGGCGCGAGGCTGTCGGCCTCGATCATGCGCAGCCCGGCCGGGTTCATGTCGAGCAGGTTGCCGCGCGCGTCGAGCAGCTTGACGCACTCGGGCTCGTTGTCGACGATCGCCCGCAGCCGCGCCTCGCTCGCGCGCAGCCTGGCCTCGGTGTGCTTCTGCGCGCTGACGTCGCGGCCGATGCCGCGGTAGCCCCGGAAGCGGCCGCGGGCGTCGAACACCGGCTCGCCGCTGGTGCTGACCCAGCGCCGGCTGCCGTCCGGCAGGTCGCGCCACATCAGCACGTCGCGGAACGCCTCGCGCGCGTCGAGCGCGCGCCGGTGCGCGTCCCAGCCGCCTTCGATCTGGATGCCGGTTTCCCAGCGCAGCTTGCCGATGATGCGGCCGGCGAGCTCGCGCTCGGCCTTGCCGACCCCTTCGCGCAGGTCAACCCGCGTGAAGCGATAGCTCTCGTCCTGCTCCCAGTACCAGTCGGGAGACAGGTGTCCCAGGCCCGGCGGGCGCCGCGGCGCCGCCTGCTTCGCGGGGCGCTTCTTGCTTGCCATGCCGCTGTGACTCCCCCTTGGGGAGAATTATCGGATCGTCTGCAGCCTCAGGCAAGGTGCGCGATCGAGTTCGCGTAGTAGCGCAGCAGCGGCAGCTCTTCCGGATCGGCGTAATAGAGCCCGTCGCGCTCGCCGACCAGCCGGCGCAGCAGCAGCATGCGCAGGCCGACGTTGATCGCGTAGTCGAAGTCGCGCCGCGGCACGTAGACGTGGGCTCCCCGCGCGCGCAGCTCTTCGGCCAGGCGCTCGACCTGCACTTTCAGCTCGAGCTCCGAGATCGCCTTGTCGCCGTAGCGGGTGAAGATGGTGGCGATCAGCGGCACCGGCACGACCGGCACGATGCGGCCCACGGCGTCCATCAGGTGCCGGCCGAGGGCGGCCATCTCGCGCTTGCGCTCCTCGGGCGCCAGGCGGTGGAAGTCGAGGCTGCGGCTGCGGCAGTACTCGCGCATCGACACCGGCGCGCCGAAGTTGACGCAGGCGTAGCCGAAGCGGTACCAGCGGCTGCGCACGGCGAGGCGCAGGTTGTTGAAAGCGAAGCCGAATGTGGTGCCGAGGGCGCCGAGCTTGCCGCGCCGCTCGGCCTCCGGATCGATCGAGCGCAGCAGCGTGCGGTCCTCCAGCACGCGGTCGTAGTTGATGCCGAGCGGCACGAACACCAGGTCGCGCTCGCCGTCGTTGCGGAAGCCGCGCATCATGTAGTCGATCGCGCCCAGCTTGGGCTCGCGCATGCGCCCGTCGCGCGTCAGGCCGCCCTCGGGGAACACCGCCTGCGGCACGCCGGCCTCGGTCGCCATCACGATGTAGCGCTCGAGCACCCGGCGATAGAGCTCGTCCTTGGAGTTGCGGCGCACGAAATAGGCGCCCATCCAGCGGATCAGCGCGGACAGCGGCCAGATGCGCGCCCATTCGCCCACCGCGTAGGACAGCGCGGTCTGGTCGGCGGCGAGGTAGCCGGCCAGCACGTAGTCCATGTTGGAGCGGTGGTTCATGACGAACACCACGGTGGCGTCGGACTCGACGCGCGCCAGGTTCTCCGAGTCGACGTAGCCCAGGCGCACGCGGTAGAGCAGCTGCGCGAGCTGCTTGCCGAGCCAGTAGCCGATGCGGAAGTAGAGGTAGGCGTTGAACGCCGGCACGGTGTCGCGCGCGTACCGCTCGACGATCTGCATCGCGGTGAGCAGCGGCACGTTGTTCCTGCGCGCGAATTCCTCGGCTGCCTGCTGCACCTTGGGATCGGTGACCAGGCGGTGGATCAGCGCCTGCCGGCGGGTGCGCTGGAACGGGCGGATGCCGATGCGCAGCCGCTTGCCGACCTCGTCGATCACCTGGTTGGCCGGCCGCATCACCGCCCAGCGCAGCAGCGGCATCAGCGCGTGCTCGTACAGCGCCCACACGGCGAGCGCCGCCGCCAACGCCGCCAGCCAGAACGGAACCGATACGCTCTCGCTCATGCCCGCCTGCTTTCGCGCCAGAACAGGTACAGGCCGCTGCCGATGACGATCGCCGCCCCGGTCCAGACGGCCGCCCCCGGCACGTCCCCGAACACAATGTAGCCGAACAGCGCCATGTAGATCACCTGCTGGTAGACGAACGGCGCGATCACGCTCGACGGCGCATAGCGGTGGGCGACCGCCAGCAGGTAGTGGCCGGCGCCGCCGAACACGCCGAGCAGGCAGGCCACCGTCCACTCGCGCCAGGAGTCGGGCCACTCCCACCCGGCGAGCGCGAACGGCGCGAGGACCAGCGTCGCCCCGAGCGCCGGCAGGTACTGGATGGTCTCCGGCGAGTCGTAGGCGGCGAGGTGGCGGGTCATCAGCAGGAAGCCGGCGTAGAGGAAGGCGTTGAGCACCGACAGCAGCATCGCCGGGTGGAAGTCGGCCGACCACGGATGCACGATGATCAGCACGCCGCAGAACCCGGCCACGATCGCCGCCAGCTTGGCGGCGTCGAGCTTCTCGCCGAGCAGCGGCGCGCTGATCAGCGCGATGATCAGAGGCGAGGAGAAGAAGATCGACGAGGTCACCGTGAGCTGCAGGTACTGCAGGGCGACGAAGTTCATCACCGTCATCACCACCACCATCGCCGTGCGCAGCAGGTGCAGGCGCAGGTGCCGGGTGCGGACCAGCGCCAGGCCGCGCAGCGGCAGCATCACCGCGCCGGTGAACAGCACCTGGCCCAGGAAGCGCAGCCAGACCACCATGATCACCGGCATGCCCTGCACCAGCCACTTCGCGCTGCCGTCGAGCAGGCTGAAGATGACGTAGGTGAGGGACACCAGCCCGATGCCGACGAGGCGGTTGCGGGCGGTGTCGGCGTAGTGCACGCTACAGTGCGCGCTTCACCGCGTTGGTAACCGCACGGGTGTCATGCACGCCGCCGAGGTCGGGCGTGAGGACCTGCTCCTCGGTGGTGCGCTCGATCGCCTTCATCAGGCGCGCGGCGGCCTGCGGCTCGCCCAGGTGCTCGAGCATCATCGCGGCGGTCCAGAAGGTGGCGATCGGGTTGGCGATGCCCTTGCCGGTGATGTCGAACGCCGAGCCGTGGATCGGCTCGAACATGGAAGGGAAGCTCCGCTCCGGGTTCAGGTTGGCGGTCGGCGCGATGCCGAGCGAGCCCGACAGCGCGGCGGCGAGGTCCGACAGGATGTCGGCGTGCAGGTTGCTCGCCACGATGGTGTCGAGCGAGCCGGGCTTCAGCACCATCACGGTGGTCATCGCGTCGACCAGCACGCGCTGCGTCTTCACGTCCGGGAAGCTCTTGGCCACCTCATAGAAGATCTCGTCCCACAGCACCATGCCGTGCCTCTGGGCGTTGGACTTGGTCACCAGCGTGAGGTGCTTTTTCTTGCGCTTCTTCGCCAGCTCGAACGCGAAGCGGTGGATGCGTTCGACGCCTTTGCGCGTGAAGACCGATGTTTCAGTGGCGAGCTCTTCGGGCAGGCCCCGGTGCACGCGGCCGCCCGAGCCCGAATACTCGCCCTCGGAGTTCTCCCGGATGATGACCCAATCTATTTCACTTCCTTTATCAAGAGGACTCCTGACGCCGGGCAGAACGCGGGTAGGCCTGACGTTCGCGTACTGGTCGAAGCCCTGGCAGATCGGCAGGCGCAGGCCCCAAAGCGAGACGTGGTCGGGCACGTCGGGGGCGCCGACCGCGCCGAACAGGATGGCGTCGAACGCCTTCAGCTTCTGCAGGCCGCCTTCGGGGATGTAGGCGCCGGTCTTCTTGTAGCGCGCCGAGCTCCAGTCGAAGGACTCGAACTTCAGGTCGAAGCCTTCCTTCGCGGCGAGCGCGGAGAGGACGTCCATTCCGGCGGGGACGACTTCATTGCCGATGCCGTCGCCCGGGATCGAGGCGATCCGGTAAGACTTCATTACTTCTTGCCGAGATTGAGCCGCGCGGCGCCCTCGGTGTAGAGCTTGGTCTTCTCCTTCATGAAGGCGTCCATCTCCTCGACGCCCACGTTGACCAGCTCGAAGCCGCTCTTCGCCGCCAGCTCCTTCATCTCCGGGTCGTTGTTGAGCGCGCGCCAGAGGTCGGAAATCCGCTTCCGCGCCTCGGCGGGGGTGGACTTCGGCACGCCCACGCCGCGGTAGGCGCCGTCGACCCAGTCGACGCCGAGCTCGCGGAAGGTCGGCGCGTCGGGCAGCAGCGGGTGGCGCTTGTCCATCGCCACCGCGAGGGCGCGCACCTTGCCCTTGTTGTTGATGGCGAACGCGGTGTACGACATGGCGCCGCCGACGTGGCCGCCGAGCACCGCGGTAGTCATGTCGCCGGTGCCCTTGAACGGCACGTACGTGGTCTTCACGCCGAACGCGGCGTTCAGCCGCTCGTGCGCGGCATGGTTGGCCGAGTTGAGGCCGGAGCCGCCGAGCGAGATCTTGCCCGCCTCGCGCTTCGCCGCCGCGACGAACTCCTTGAACGACTTGATCGGGCTCGATTCCAGCACCACCAGCGCATCCGGCGTGTAGTGGAACCAGAACGCCGGCGTCACGTCCTCGGTCTTGTACTGCACCTGGCCTTCGATCGGCTGGAACACGATGTGCGGCAGGTTGATGCCGACGATGTTGAGGCCGTCGCCGGGCAGCTGGTTCATCTGCATCCACATCAGGCCGCCGCCGGCGCCCGGCTTGTACTGGATGATGGTCTCGATCGCCGGGCAGCGCTTCTTCAGCACCACCTGCTGGTGGCGCGCCGACAGGTCGGACTCGCCGCCGGCGGGGAACGCCTGCCAGTAGTTGAGGTTCTTGTCGGGACAGGACTGCGCCGCCGCGGTCTGTGCGAGCGCCAGCCCGAGCACTGCAAGAAGCTTTCTCATTTCAAGCTGCCTTTCGGGAAGTGTTGCGGATGGCTTCGGCGACCGCGGCGCCGACATCGGCGGTGCCGGCCTTGCCTTTCATGTCGGGCGTATGCGGGCCGTCGATGATGACGCGCTCGATGGCGCGCACGATGTCGGCGGCGGCCTCGGCGTGGCCGAGGTGCTCGAGCATCAGCGCGCCCGACCAGATGGCGGCGATCGGGTTGGCGATCTTCCTGCCCGCGATGTCGGGCGCCGAGCCGTGCACCGGCTCGAAGATCGACGGGAAGTTGCGCTCCGGGTTGATGTTGCCCGAGGCGGCGATGCCGATGGTGCCGGCGGTGGCCGGGCCGAGGTCGGACAGGATGTCGCCGAACAGGTTGGAGGCGACGATGACGTCGAAGCGGTCCGGGTTGAGCACCATCTGGATCGTAAGGCCGTCGACGTGATACTGATCTGTTCTTATATCTTTGAAATCTTTTTTGATTTCGGCGAAGCGTTCGTCCCAGTACGGCATGGTGATGGTGATGCCGTTCGACTTGGTGCACGAGGTGAGGTGCTTCTTCCTCTTGCGCGCCAGCTCGAACGAGTACTTCATGATGCGGTCGACGCCCTTGCGGGTGAAGATCGACTGCTGCATGACCAGCTCGCCGGGGGTGTTCTCGTTGAAGCGCCCGCCGACGTTGCCGTACTCGCCCTCGGTGTTCTCGCGCACCACGACGTAGTCGATGTCGCCCGGCTTGCGGCCGGCGAGCGGGCAGGGCAGGCCTTCGAACAGGCGCACCGGGCGCAGGTTGACGTAGAGGTCGAACCAGCGGCGGAAGTTGATCAGCAGGCCCCAGGCCGAGATGTGGTCGGGCACGATGGCCGGATTGCCCACCGCACCGAAATAGATGGCGTCGAACTTCTGCAGGATCTCGGGCGCGTCGGCCGGGCACATGCGGCCGTGCGCCTTGTACCAGTCGCAGCTCCAGGGGAACTCCTGCCACTTGAAGCGCAGGCCGTGCTTCGCGCCGACCGCCTCGAGCACGCGCACGCCTTCGGGAATGACCTCGCGGCCGATGCCGTCGCCGGGGATGACTGCTATCGAGTGTTCTTTCATAGCCCGCGAGTATATAGAATCCGCCATGCGCTTCGCAGCCATCGAGACCTCGACCGAGTGGTGTTCGGTCGCGCTGTCGCTCGACGGAGAAATCGTCGGCGCCGAGCGCAAGGCCGGCAACCGCCATTCCGAGCTGGCGCTGCCCATGCTCGACAAGCTGTTCAGTTCATCCAACATCGACATAGGCGAGCTCGATGCGATCGCGTTCGGCGCAGGGCCGGGGTCGTTCACCGGGCTGCGCATCGCCTGCGGCCTCGCCCAGGGCCTTGCGCTCGCGCGCGGGCTGCCGGTGCTCGGCGTGCCGACGCTGGAAGCGCTGGCCGAGGAAGCCGGCGCGCCCCGCGTCGTCGCCTGCCTCGATGCGCGGATGGGCGAGGTGTACTACGCGGCGCTCGAGAAGCAGGCGGGGCGCTGGCGCGAAGCGGTGCCGCTGCAGTGCGTGGCGCCGGATGCCGCGCCGCCGCCGCCCGGCGACGGCTGGATCGGCTGCGGCAGCGGATTTGCCGCCTTCC
>DASUZH010000485.1:0-2461 GCA_036376975.1 Burkholderiales bacterium
CGAAGAAGCGGTGTTCGTGCTGGTCAAAGCCTACGATGCCCTCGACATGCCCGAGCTGCGCGACGGCGCCGACCGGGTGATGCGCACCAATTTCCCCGACAGCCGCTACCTCAAGGTGGGCGGCGACAGGAAGGACGTGCCGTGGTGGCGCCTGTGGGATCCTGACTGGTGAGCCGTGTCCTCGTAATCGGCGCGGCCGGCATGATCGGCCGCAAGCTCGTGGCGCGCCTGCGCAAGGAAGGCGCGAGCGAGATCATCCAGCAGGATGTGGTGCCTTTCGAGGGCGTCGTTTCGGACCTCTCGAAGCCCGGCGAGGCGGAAAAGCTGGTCGCGAAGCGCCCGGACCTGATCTTTCACCTTGCGGCGGTCGTTTCCGGCGAGGCCGAGGCCGACTTCGACAAGGGCTATCGCGTCAACCTCGACGGAACGCGCTTCCTGTTCGAAGCGATTCGGAAGGAAGCCTACAAGCCGAAGGTGGTGTTCACTTCGTCGATCGCCGTATTCGGCGCGCCGTTCCCGGATGCGATCGGCGACGAGTTCCTCAACGCCCCGCTCACCAGCTACGGCACGCAGAAGGCGATCGGCGAGCTGCTGCTCTCCGACTACAGCCGGCGCGGCCTGTTCGACGGCGTCGGCATCCGGCTGCCGACCATCTGCGTGCGCCCGGGCAAGCCGAACAAGGCTGCCTCGGGCTTCTTCTCCGGCATCCTGCGCGAGCCGCTCGCCGGGCAGGAGGCGGTGCTGCCGGTGCCCGATACCGTGCGGCACTGGTTCGCCTCGCCGCGTGCCGCCATAGAGTTCCTGATCCACGCATCAAGAATCAACACTGAACTGCTGGGCACGCGGCGCAATCTGAGCATGCCCGGCCTGTCGGCGACAGTGGCCGAGCAGATCGCGGCGCTCGGCCGGGTGGCGGGAGACAAGGCCACGCGCCTCATCCGGCGCGAGCCCGATCAGACCATCATGCGCATCGTCGAGGGCTGGCCGCGCAACTTCGACGCGCGGCGCGCGCTTTCGCTCGGCTTCCGTCCGGACCCGAGTTTCGACGACATCATCCGCTATCACATGGAAGACGAACTGCGTTGACGTCTCCCCCGCGAAAGCGGGGGTCCATGGATTCCCGCTTGCGCGGGAATGACGGTTTCAGGTCCCCTTGGCGAAGAAGCCCTCGACCTCGGCCAGCTCCCGCGTCGGCTTCATCGGCGGCAGGCTGCGCAGGATCTGCCGGCCGTAGGGCCGCGACACGAGCCGCGGATCGCACAGCATCAGCACGCCGCGGTCGGCCTCGTCGCGGATCAGTCGGCCGGCGCCCTGCTTGAGCTGCAGCACCGCCTGCGGCAGCTGCAGCTCGGTGAACGGATTGCCCTCCCGCGCCTTGAGGCCGTCGATGCGCGCGGCGAGCACCGGGTCGTCCGGCGGGGCGAACGGCAGCTTGTCGATCACCACCACGGAGAGCGCTTCGCCGCGCACGTCGACGCCTTCCCAGAACGACTGGCTGCCGAGCAGCACCGCGTTGCCCAGCCGCCGGAAGCGCTCGAGCAGCTCGCTGCGCGAGCCGGTACCCTGCACCAGCAGCGGGAAGTCGATGCGCCCGCGCAGCAGCTCGTGCGCCTTGCGCAGCGCGCGCAGCGTGGTGAAAAGGAGGAAAGCGCGCCCGCCGCTCGCCCGCAGCACGGGTAGCGCCGCCTCGATCACCGCTTCGGTGAAGCCCTGCGCGTTCGGGTCCGCCGGCAGGCCGCGCGGCAGGTAGAGCAACGCCTGGCGGGCGAAGTCGAACGGGCTGGCCCAGCGCCGCGTCTCGGCGTCGGGCACGCCGAGCTCGCGCGTGAAATGGCCGAAATCCTCGCCCACCGCGAGGGTGGCGGAAGTGAAGATCCACGCCCGCGGATGGTCCGACATCTGCTTGCGGAACAGCTCGGCCGAGGACAGCGGCGTCAGGTGCAGCTGCGCCGACTGGGCGAACACCTCCACCCAGCGCACCTCGCCCGCATCTTCCTCCTGCAGGCGCAGCAGCAGCGACAGCGCCTCGCCGGCGCGCCGCGCGCAGGAGTCGAGCCCCTCGGAGCGCTCCGATTGCGCCGCGAGCGGCTCTTGTACGTCGCGTATTGCCTTGAGCAGTTGTTCCACGGAAGCGGAAAAGCCGGGCAGCTGAAGCGCCTGCGACCACGCCAAGCGCGCCCCCGCTTCGGCGAACGCGAGCCGCAGGTCGCGCGCCGCCTTCTCGAGCCGGTTCGCCAGGGCGTCGAGCTCGGGCGAGGCGCCGCCGGCGGCGCGCAGCTCGACGCGCAGGTCGCGGGCGAGCTCGACCAGCTGCACGCTGGATACGGTCTCGCCGAAAAACATGCGCGCGGTTTCCGGCAGCTGGTGCGCCTCGTCGAACACCAGCGTGTTGCACGCCGGCAGCAGCTCGGCGACGCCCTCGTCGCGCAGCACCACGTCGGCGAAGAACAGGTGGTGGTTG
>DASUZH010000486.1:0-5872 GCA_036376975.1 Burkholderiales bacterium
GCCAGGCTGAGGGCGTCGTGAATGCCGCTGTTCAGGCCGAACGCGCCGAGCGGATTGTTGACGTGCGCCGCGTCGCCGGCGAGCAGCACGCGGCCGGAGCGGAAGGTCTTGCAGACGCGCTGGTGCACCCGGTAGACGCTCTTGTAGCGCACCTCGTAGGACGCCCGCCGCGCGATGAACGACTGCATCCTGCGCTCGACGTTGTCGGTGGCAAGGATCGCCGCCTCGTCGCGCTCCGCAGTCGGAAACACGATGCGCCAGAGGCCAGGCGGGCCGGCATCCGGCATCTTGAACAGCGCCACCCACTCGACCGGATCGGCGATGTAGACGTTCATCGCGAAGCCGTGCTGGGCGAAGTCGTACGGCGTGCTGACGACGAGGAACTGCTCCGGCCAGGTGAAGCCCTCGAACTCGATGTTGAGCGACTTGCGCACCGTGCTGCGGCCGCCGTCGGCGCCGATCAGCCAGGCGGCCTCGATGGTGGCCGGGCCGTTGTCGCCCTCGATGTGCACCAGCACGCGGTCGGCGCGGGCCTCGACGCCGGTCACCGAATAGCCGAAATGCACCTCGGCCTGCGTGCCGCTGCGGATCAGGTCGAGCTGGATCGGCGTCAGCCGGTGCTGCTCTAGGTGCAGCCGGTACGGATGCTCGGTCTCGCCGGCCAGCAGGCCGAGGTCGAACTGCGCGACCAGCTCGCCGCTGCGGTCGCGGATCTGCCAGTGCCGCACGCGGATGCCGTGCTCCTCCATGCGGGCGGTGATGCCGAAAGGCGCCAGCATGTCGAGCGTCGCCGGGTGGAACGAGCCGGCGCGCAGGTCGCGCGTCAGGCCGCGCTCGGCCTCGAGGACGATCACCGGGACGCCCTGCTTGCCGAGCGCGAGGGCGCACATCAGCCCGGTGGGCCCTGCGCCGGCGACTACGACCGGCAGTTTTTCGCGGTTGGCTATTTTCATTCTCCCTGGGAAGCTACTCGGCGGTGATGTGGTTTTTCTTGACGATCGCCCCCCAGCGCGCGTAGTCGCGCTTCATCAGCTCGTGCAGGTCGTTCGGGGAGGAAGTGGCGACATCCACGCCGACCTTCTCGACCGCCGCCTTCACGTCGGGCAAGGCGAGGATCGAGCGCAGCTCGGCGTTGAGCTTGGCGATGACCGCGGGCGGCACGCCTTTCGGCGCGTAGAACGCGTACCAGATGTCGGCGGCCTCGGCGCCCTTGATGCCGAGCTCGACCAGCGTGGGCAGGTCGGGCGCAGAGGGATGGCGCTTCGCGCCGCCGGCCGCGAGCAGCCTGAGCCTGCCCGACTGCCGGTAGGGCAGCACCTGGTGCACCGGCAGGAACATCAGGTTGATCTGGCCCGAGACGAGGTCGGTGACCGCGCCTGCGCTGCCTTTGTACGGGACGTGCAGGAGATCGGTCCCGGTCAGGTCCTTGAACAGCTCCATCGCCATGTGATGCGGCGTGGCGATGCCGGGCGAGCCATAGGTGAGCTTGCCGGGTTGCGCTTTCGCGCGCGCGATCAGGCCGGGCACGCTTTCGATGCCGGAGGCGGGATTGGTGACCAGCACCAGCGTGGTCACGCCCGCAAGCGCGACCGGGGAAAAATCGTTCAGCGCGTTGAACGGCACCTGGCGGTAGACGTGCGCAGCGATGACCAGGGTATTCGCGCCGACCATGATCGTGTGCCCGTCCGGCGCCGCCTTGGCGACGATGTCGGCACCGATGTTGCCGCTCGCGCCGGGACGGTTCTCGACCACCACCGGCTGGCCGAGACGCTCGGTGAGCTTGGGTCCCACCTGGCGGGCAATGATGTCCATCCCGGTGCCGGGCGTGAACGGCACGACGAAGCGGATCGGCTGCGAAGGATAGGTCTGGGCGGCCACCGGGCCGCCCAGAAGGACGCCTGCCAACAGCAGGAATACGTACCGCACGCGTCACCTCCCTCGATTTCTTGACCTGCGGGACGTGTCGAATCCTCGTCGAAAAAGACGAAAACCCGTCAGGTTTCGGCCCTCCAGCGGCCGCACGCCCACAGACAAAGAGATATCAGCAAGACCCGCGCCAGCCGAGGGCATAATGCCTGCCCCGGTTTCGACAATACACACTTAAAAATCCGATAGTTACGATAACACGAAGGGCTACTTGCGCCCGGTCAGCTTGCGGTACCTGGCCATGTGACGGATCGCTTCCTTCGCCATCCCCAGCCGCTCGCAGAGCAAGGCGAGGTTGTAGTGGCCATCGGCAAGCGCGGGATCGCCCTGGATGGCCGCCCGGTATGCCTCGAGCGCCTGCTGGTTCCGTCCCATGTCCTCCAGCAGCAACGCGAGGTTGTAGTGGAGCGCGGGTGCGCCGCTGCATGCGGTCAGCCCGGCGCGATAAGCGCGCTCGGCTTCGGCAAGGCGACCCATCTCATGCAGCAGGCAGCCGAGGTTGATCTGGCCATCGAGCAGCGCCGGGTCGAGCTCGACTGCCTCCTGGTAGGCGAGCAGCGCGCCCGCCGGGTCCGCCTCCTCCAGCGCGATACCCTCGTCGAGGCGCTCGCGTGCGTCGCGCGGCTGCGCAGCCGGCGAGGCGACGACCGAGAGCGAGCCCGCGGCGGGGTCGCCCTCGAACGCGAGCAGGTACTGGCCCGAGTCGACTTGCCAGCGGGCCGCGCCCTCTTTCACCACCACCCGGTCATCCTCTGCCAGGATGCGCAGCCCCGACAGCGGCATCGCTTCGGGCAGGTGGCGGCGCAGCTCCTTCATCGAGCGCGTGATGCGCCGGCGCGGCACGCGAGCGGCCCACAGCTCCTGGGCGGTGCGCAGCACGATCAGGTCCTGGAAGGAGAATTGCCAGGCGCGGCGCGGTCCGCGCGCCGGCGACACGAAGCCCGCCTGGATCAGCGCGCGGATCGTGCTGCGCGGCAGGTGGAGGAGCTTCTCCACGTCCCGCACGCCGTAGTGGTGCATTGGCGCGAGCGCCGGCTACTTCCTGGCGGCTTTCCTCTGCTGCGCGGCCTGCTGCGCGCGCTTCGGCGGCTTGCGCGCCCCGGCTTCCTCGGCCCTGGCGGGCGCGGCTTTCTTGCCCAGGCTGGCGCGCAGCGCTTCCATCAGGTCGATCACCTGCGCGCCGGCTTCCGGCTCCTCGGTCAGCGTGATCTCCTGGCCTTCCACCTTCTTCTGCACGGCGGCTTCGATGCGCTCGCGCACGTCGTCCTTGTACGCGGACGGATCGAACTTGTCGGTCGACTGCTGCTCGATCAGCTGCTGCGCGAGCTTCAGCTCGGCCGGCTTCACCTCGGTCTTCGGAATGTCGACGTCGCGGATCGAGCGGACTTCGCCGGAATACAGCAGCTGCTGCATCACCAGCCCCTCGACCAGGTCCTCGACCGGCCGGATCATCACGATGTACTGCTTGCCGCGCGCCGCCCACCGTCCGAGCGCACAGCGTCCGGATTCGCGCAGCGCCCGCGCGAGCAGCGCATAGGGCTTCGCGCCCCCTTTGTCGGGGCCGAGGTAGTACGCCTTGTCGAAGTACACCGGGTCGACGGTCTTCAGCGGCACGAACTCGGTGATGTCGGCGCTGTGCGTGCCGGCCTCCTCGAGCGCCTTCAGCTCTTCCGGCGTGAACATGACGTACTGGTCCTTGGCGAACTCATAGCCCTTGACCATGTCCTCCCGCGCCACCGGCACTTCTTCCTTGGCGCAGAAGTACTGCTGCTTGAGCCGCGAGCCGCAGCCCTTGTGCAGCAGGTTGAAGGAAATCGCGCGGCTCGCCTCGGTGGCCGAATACAGCTTCACCGGGATGGAGACCATGCCGAACGAGATGGTGAGGGATCCGATCGATCGAGCAGCCATGCTTCACCTCTTTAAATCAATAGCTTACGTGATCTACTTCGAGCGAAAGGTTCGAAGCATACCCCATTATGCCTTGGCGCGGTCAAGCGCCTCCTCCAGGCTTTGCTTGCGCTCGAGGACGTCGCCCCAGGGATCGCTCCTTCCGGCGAGGCGCTCGGCGGCGTTGGTGAGCCGGAAATCGAGCGGATGGGCCGTGGCGAGCTCGTCCCAGGTCAGCGGCATCGAGACCGGCGCGCCCGGCGCGCCGCGCGGCGAGTAGGCGACGTTGAGCGTCTTGCCGCGCACGTTCATGTTGTAGTCCATGAAGATTTTGCCGGTGCGCTTGGGCACGCTCCACTCGAGCGTGATGTCCTTCGGATGCGCGCGCATCAGGTGCCGGCCGACCTGCTCGCTCACCTCCCGCGCGGCGGTGAAATCGAGCGTGCGGCGGATCGGCACGAACACGTGCAGCCCGGTCTTGCCCGAGGTCTTCACCACCGGCTCGAGCGACATGCCCTGCAGCAGCTCGCGCAGCCAGAACGCCACCTGCTTGCCCTTCTCGAACGCCACCGTGTTCAGCTCGGGCTCGGCGCCCTTCTCTTCCTTGCCGGAATAGATGTACGGATCGATGTCGAACACCACGTAGTCGGGATAGTTGAGCACCGACTCCTCGAGCGACTGCTCCGAGCTCGCGTAGTCGGTGCTCCGGCTGGCGGCGTCTTCGCCCGGCCTGGCGCGCGAGTGCCAGACATGGAACTCGAGGCTGCCCGACTGCGCGAGCCAGAGCAGCGTCGGCAGGTTGTTGCACAGCAGATACTCGTGGCTCTCATTCTTGCTGCCCGAGAACACCGTGATGGTCTCCGCGAACGGCGGGCGCTCCTGCGCCCAGTGCTTCTGGAAGAAGCGCTGGCCGAGGATGCCGTCGGGCATGCGGATCATGGTGAGCGGGCGGTCGGCGAGGTGCGGCAGGATGAACGGCGAGACCTGCGCGAAATAGCGCAGCAGGTCGCGCTTGGTTAGCGCGGGCTGCTTGAAGGCCGGATTGGCCGGCCAGTAGACGCGGTCGAGGTGGGTCAGCTTGATCCGGTGCTGCCCCACCGCGAGCGTGAGGGCGGTCTTCTGCGTCGCCAGCTGCTCGAGGATCTCGTCGACCGCGCCCGCAGCGCGCGGCGCCGGCTCCGCCGCGGGCGCGCGGCGCACCTCCTTCGCGTCGACGTCGTCGCGCAGGCGCAGGAACACCGGCGCGCGCAGGTGGCCGTCGTCGGTCCAGCCCTGGTACTTCAGCTCAGCGACCACGCGCGGCTCGACCCACGACGTCGGCGCGTTGAGCTCCGGCATCTCGGCGAACGGGTTGCTCTTGCGGCGCAGCGGCTCGAGGCGCTGCAGGGTCCGCGCGAGCGACCGGTCGTCGAATCCGGAGCCGACGTGCGAGGCGAAGCGCAGTTTCCTGCCCTCCCAGTAGCCGACCAGCAGCGCGCCGAGAGGCGCGCGCGAGCCCTTGCCCTTCGTGTAGCCGCCGACCACGAAGTCGGCGCTGTTGGTGGCCTTCACCTTCAGCCAGGCCGCCGAGCGCTTGCCTGCCTCGTACACGCTGCTCTTGCGCTTGCCGATCACCCCTTCAAAGCCGCTCGCCATCGCCGCCTTGTACAAGGCGACGCCGTCCTCCTCGGCGTGCACCAGCTGCACGAGCGGCGACGGCAGCAGGCACTGCGCCAGGTAGCGCCGCCGGTCCGAATAAGGCGCCTTGCGCAGATCGACGCCGGCGAAATGGAGCAGGTCAAAGCAGTAGAACACCGCGCGTTCCGCGCCGCTGCCTCGATTCTGCATCGCGCCGAAGGAAGGCTTGCCGCTGGCATCGAAGGCGACGATCTCGCCGTCGAGCACCATGGCGTGCACCGCCTGCTTGCCGAGCTCGGCGACCAGGCGCGGAAAGTCCTCGCCGAGCTCCAGCCCGCGCCGCGAGCGGAGTTTCACCCCCTTCGCGTCGATGAACGCCAGCGCGCGGTACCCGTCGAGCTTGGGCTCCCACATCCAGTCCGGGCTGTTGAAGGCGGCGTCG
>DASUZH010000487.1:0-2053 GCA_036376975.1 Burkholderiales bacterium
AGTTCGCGCTGCGCGCCAACGACCTCGACCAGGTATTCGGCGAAGCGGTGCGCGCGCTGCGCGCCATCGGCTGCGACGTGGCGACGGTGATGGAGCAGACCGGCGCGTACGAGTTCATGGTGCGCGCGGCGGCCGGCGAGGGCGCCGAGACGGCGATCGGCAAGCGCGACAGCGTCTACCAGGACTCGAAATGGCCGGCGGCCATCAAGCGCGGCGCCACGGTGGTGAGCGACCGCGCGCACTACGAGTCGCGCAGCGCCGACGGCCCTGGTCGTTCTGGCGGCGGCGCATGGGCAGCGGCGTGTATGTGCCGCTGCAGGGCGAGCGCGGCCCGTTCGGCGTCCTCGGCATGAACTCGCTGCGCGACCAGGCGTTCAGCGAGGACGACCTGCGCTTCGCCGAAGCGGTGGCGAACGTCCTCTCGGCATCGGTGCGCCGCCACCAGATCGAGAGCCGGCTCGCCTACATGGCGGAGTTCGACGCGCTGACCGGGCTGCCGAACCGCAACCTGCTGCAGGACCGGCTGACGCAGACGGTGGCGCAGGCGCACCGCCGCGGCGAGCAGGGCGCGGTGCTGTTCATCGACCTCGACCGCTTCAAGCTGATCAACGACACCCTCGGCCACCACGTCGGCGACGCGCTGATCGCCGAGGTCGGCCGCCGGCTGATGCAATGCGTGCGCAGCGTCGATACCGTCGGCCGGGTGAGCGGCGACGAGTTCGGCGTGGTGCTGTCGGAGCTGTCGCACGCCGACGACGCCGCGATCGTGGCGCAGAAGATCCTCGCCGCGCTGGCGCGGCCGTTCGACCTCGAGGGCACCGAGGCCTACGTCACCGCCAGCATCGGCATCTCGGTGTTCCCGGCCGACGGCGAGGACGCCGAGACGCTGCTGAAGAACGCCGACATGGCGATGTACCGCGCGAAGGAGATGACGCGCAACGCCTATTGCTTCTTCACCGCGGAGCTGAACCAGCGCTCGCTGACCCGGCTGCAGCTGAACACCGACCTGCGCCGCGCCATGGAGCGCGGCGAGTTCGCCCTCTACTACCAGCCCAAGGTCGACCTGCACGACGGGCGCCTGCTCGGCGTCGAGGCGCTGCTGCGCTGGCACCATCCCGCGCGCGGCATGGTGATGCCGGCCGAGTTCATCCCCGCGCTGGAGGATTCCGGCCTGATCCTGCCGGTCGGCGAATGGGTGCTGGCCGAGGCCTGCGCGCAGCTGCGGCGCTGGCAGGCGCAGGGGCTCGGCGCCGTGCCGGTGGCGGTCAACCTGTCGGCCAAGCAGTTCCACCGTCCCGACCTCGACGCGCTGGTGCGCCGCGTGCTCGCCGGCGAGGGCGTCGCGCCGGGGCTGATCGAGCTCGAGATCACCGAGAGCTGCCTGATGTCGGACCCGGAGGAGGCGGTGCGGGTGCTGGGCAGCCTGCGGCGCGCCGGGCTGAAGATCTCGGTCGACGACTTCGGCACCGGCTACTCCAGCCTGTCGTACCTGACGCGCCTGCCGCTCAACTCGCTGAAGATCGACCGCAGCTTCGTGCGCGACGCGGCCACCAGCCGCGAGGCGGCGTCGATCGTGCGCTCGGTCATCGACATGGCGCACAACCTGCACTTCACCGTGGTCGCCGAGGGCGTCGAAAGCGACGAGCAGGTGGCGTTCCTGCGCCGCCACGGCTGCGACCTCGGCCAGGGCTACCTGTTCGGGCTGCCGGTCCCCGCCGAGCAGCTGGTGGCCCTGCTAGGCCGCGCCGCCTAGCTTCTTCTCCAGCCGTCGCAGGAACACGGTCATCTCCTTCCCGGCCTGGCGGTCGCCCTTGCGGCCCGCGGCCTCGATGCCCCTGCGGTAAGCCTCCATGGCCTCCGCGCTTTCGCCCAACACTCGCCCAAGCGCCTTCCAGGCCGCCGAATAGAGCGGATCGCGCGCCACCGCCTCGCGCAGTTGCGCAGCCGCTTCGTCGTGGCGGCCGGCCTTCTCGTACTCGAGGCCGAGCGAGTAGCGCAGCAGCGCGCCGTCGCGCGGACCGCCGAGCAGCTTCTCTAGGTTCGAAATCACTCG
>DASUZH010000488.1:0-3154 GCA_036376975.1 Burkholderiales bacterium
GTCGAGGATGGCGGCGGTGAGCGTGGCGTCGCCGAGGTATTTGCCCCAGTCGCTGAGCGCGATGTTGGAGCTCACGGCGGTCGAGGCGCGACCATGCCGGCGATCGATGAGATTGTAGAGGGTGTGGGCGGCGGTCGGCTCGTCGCCGTGCTTCTTGACCTGGCCGAGACCTACGTCGTCAATGACCAGGAGCTCGGCAACCGCCCACGACTTGAATCGCCGGGGATACGAGCCGTCGGCGAGGCCGGCGTGGAGATCGTCGAGCAGGTCGACGCAGCGGGCGTAGCGCAAGCGAATGCCTTGCTGACAGGCACGCAGCCCGAACGCCTTGAGCAGGTGACTCTTGCCGGTGCCGGGATTGCCGGTGATGACGAGGTCGTCGTGGCGGTGGACGAAGTCGAGCCGAGCGAGTTCGAGGACGACGGGCTTGTCGAGCGTGGGCTGGAAGTCGAAGTCGAAGGCCTCGAGCGTCTTGTGCTCCTTGAGGCCGCTGCGGTCGACGCGCCGGGTGATTCGCTGCTCGAGCTTGTGGGCAGCCTCGGCGCCGAGGATGTGCTCGAGCAGCGCCGTGGGACCTGGACGCTCGCGCATCGCCCACGCGAGGCGGTCCTCGAGCTCGTCGAGTGTGCGGGTCAGTCCGAGGAACTCGAGATGTCGTCGGAGTCGCTCGAGGACGAGGTCGGGGTCGGGGGCGTCACCGCCGGACTTGCCATTTCGCTTGGACATGAACAGGGCTCCTCGGGGGGCTCGGCCACCACCGCAGGCGCGGCAGACGCGGCGCGGATGATGGGCAGGCGGTCGTAGGCCGTGAGGTCGTGCGATGGCGCGCGCTGGGCACCGAGTGCTTGCTCGAGGCGCTGGGCCGTGTCCTCGGCGACGTACTCGTCGAAGGTCCGTGGCGACGAGCGGGCCTCGAGGATGCGCTCGACGGCGCGATGCTCGAGGGCGCCGAACCGCGCGGCATGCGCGAGCGCGGCGTCAAGATCCTCGGTAGCGTAGCGAGCGCGGAGCACGAGGATGCAGCGCGCCTGGTGGCCCCAGACGCGAGGCGAACCGGCGATCAGCAGCCGGAAGAACGCGGCGCCGCCGGGGCCCAGGCCGTCGAACGCGACCGCGAGCTGGTCGAGGTCCACCGGGTGCTTGCCGCGCGGGGGTGGGTGGAGGCCGGCGGGGTCGAGCTTTTGCCCGGCGCCGCGCGGTGCAAGCTCGTGGCGGGCGACGCACGACAGGTCGGCGGCGTAGACGAACAGCTCGCGCTGGGTGATCCGCACGGGCAGGATGTCAGTCACGTGGTCGTAGGGAACGGCGTAGCGATTGCCGGCCCAGTCGACGAAGCCGTCGATGCTGCACACGCGGTAGACGACGCGCGCGGTGTCGTAGGGATGGCGCGGCAGCGGCACCAGATGGGACTTCTCCTCGGCGAACCGCTCGAGGCAGGTCCGGCCGTGGCGGCGCCGCGGGTCGACGATCCCGTCGAGCCACTCGATGAGCTGGGCGCGCATATCGTCGAGGTCGCGAAACGAGCGGCCGTTGAGGAACGAGCGCTCGAGGTCCCAGAATGCCCTTTCGGCGCGGGGTTTGGCATTGGGATCTCCGCGCACGGCGCGCGGCCGAAACTCATAATGAGCGGCGAAGGCCAGAAAGCGCGGATTGTAGATGGGCTGTGTGCCTTCCCAGCGCGACACCACAGGCTTCTGGCTGTCGTAGGTACAGCGCTGCGCCAGGCCCTGAAAGCGGTCGAATGCTTGCTCGTGCCCATCCATCAGTGCGTACAGGTCACACGACGGGTAGACCGAGTACGCCTTGCGTGGACTCCAGGTCAGGACGTACGAGAACGCCTGCACCTCCATGCGCGGGGCGGCGGTGAAGTCGATGGTGTACGGCGACCAGTCGCTCTCGGCCATCTCGCCGGGCGCGTACGATGGCGCCGTGAGACTCGGCGCGGGCTTTCTGGGCGCGCGCAGCGTGCGGACGTGCTTCTTGACGGCGGTGTAGCCGCCATCGAATCCCTCGGCGCGGAGGATCTCGAACACGCGCTGGGCCGTGATGTCCGGGTAGCGGACGAACAGCTCGGCAATCCGGTTCCGGAACACGTCGGTCTTCTTGGGCCGCGGTGCCTTGGGGGTCGGCTCCGGCAGTGCGGAGTGCACGGCCCCGCGTTGCACGGCGTGCGCCGCGAGTACCGCCTTGACCGTGTTGCGGCTGACGCCAACCGCGCGCGCGATCGCGCGCTTCGACATCCGGTCGGCCGCCAGCGTCACGATCTGGTGCACGAGCTCGTCGCGCGAGCGCCAGGTCGCGGTCATGCGGCCTGGTCCTGGCCGAGCACCGTCGCGGCGGTCCGCGCAAGCGCGGTGAGCACCGGTGCGAGCGTGCTGAGTCCATCGAGCACGAGCTCGGTCGCCGGCGCGCCGAGCGCACCCAGCGGGGTCCCGAGCAGCCGGGCTTGCAGGCGTGCGGACACCCGCAGCAGGGTCGCGATGTCGGTCACCATCCCGTCGGCGTCACCGCGCGGCGTGCGTGTCGTCCGGCGTGCGGACACGGCCGGTGGTGATTCCAGTCGCTGCGCGAGCCATGTCGCGCGCGCCGCTTCGGGCTGCTCCAGCAGCTCGGCGACCAGGCGCTCGGTCTGCAGCACCGTCAGGCCGCGACGGATCACCACCGCCGCGGCTGGCACCTGGTTGCCACGTGGCAACCCGGCCAGGGCGATCGCCGCCCGCGGCGCGAGCAGCCCCAGCCGCACATCCCCCTGGACCGCGAGGTCGAGCGCCTCGACCAGCACCAGCCGCCGGCACACCCAGCTCTTGTGGCGATCGAGCCGGCGCGCGATCTCGGGCTGCGAGAGCTTGTCGTCGCGGTACAGCGACCGGATCAGCCAGCCCTGCTCGAGATCGGTGAGTCCGCGGTGCTGGTGCAGCTCCGCGAGCCGCACCTTGGCCTCCACGACATCGCCGACGTCGGCGATCGTGATCGCCACCTCGGGCCAGCCCAGCGCGCGCGCCGCGCGCAGCCGCTTGAAGCCGTCCAGGGTCTCGCAGCGCTCGCCGTCGGCGAACACGACGATCGGCGTGAGCTGGCCGTGGCGATCCAGCGAGCGTCGCATGGCATCGAGCGCGGCGGCCTCGCACAGCCGGAGGGCCGCGAGTCGCTCGCC
>DASUZH010000489.1:0-13504 GCA_036376975.1 Burkholderiales bacterium
GTAGCGCTCGCCGTCCTTGGGGGTGCGGATCTCGCCCTCGATCGAGTCGCCGGTGTGCAGGTTGAAGCGGCGGATCTGCGAGGGGGAGACGTAGATGTCGTCGGTGCTCGCCAGGTACGAGGTGTCCGGGGAGCGCAGGAAGCCGAAGCCGTCCGGCAGCACTTCCAGGGTGCCGTCGCCGAAGATCGACTCGCCCTTCTTCGCGTGCGCCTTCAGCATGGCGAAGATCAGGTCCTGCTTGCGCATGCGGCTCGCGTTCTCGATGCCGACTGCGACGGCCATCTCGACGAGCTGCGTGACGTGCAGCTGCTTCAGTTCGGAGAGGTGCATAGAGACCTTGGCCGGCGCGCCGTCTGCCGGCGGCGTCGTTTCGGGACGCTGGGATGAACGTACTTCTGGCTGGACTGCCTGGGGCCTGCTCATTCTCGGGGTATGCGCCTGGACATCGGCGCCAGAGTTGCTTTTTCGAACCCCGCCCCTCTACGGAGCGGGGGGCCTAACTTCGAAAGACTGTAAGAGGTTCAGATGTTGCTGTCAAGGAACGCGGTGAGCTGCGACTTCGACAGCGCGCCGACCTTGGTCGCCTCGACGTTGCCGTTCTTGAACAGCATCAGGGTCGGGATGCCGCGGATGCCGAACTTCGCCGGCACCGACTGGTTCTCGTCGACGTTGATCTTGGCGATCTTCAGGCGGCCCTCATATTCCTTGGCGACCTCGTCGAGGATCGGCGCGATCGACTTGCAGGGGCCGCACCATTCGGCCCAGTAGTCGACCAGCACCGGGGTCTCGGACTTGAGGACCTCGGGGTCGAAGGTGGCATCGGTGACGTGGCTGATATCGGAACTGCTCATGATTCCTCGGGGGGTTGATGCAGGCAGGCCTGTATTATGGGGTCGCCCGATGCGCTTCCCAAGCGCGTGAATGCGCGCGTGGTAACCTGTTGATTCTTATGGCCTACATAGTCACCGAGTCGTGCATCAAGTGCAAGTACACCGACTGCGTCGACGTCTGCCCGGTCGACTGCTTCCGCGAGGGGCCGAACATGCTGGTGATCGACCCCGACGAGTGCATCGACTGCACCCTGTGCGTCCCCGAGTGCCCGGTGGAGGCGATCTTCGCCGAGGACGACGTGCCCGACGCGCAGCAGGCGTTCATCGCGAAGAACCGCGAGCTGGCGGCGAAGTGGAAGCCGATCATCGAGCGCAAGCCCGCGCCCGCCGACGCGGACCAATGGGCGAAGGTGAAAGAGAAAAAGCAGCTGCTGGAAGAGTGAGCAGCGCAGCAAATTCCGCGTCGCAATAAATTTGTCGTCGTAATGACCACAGAAGTTTTGAAGTATTACTCCGCGAAAATTCAGGACGCAAAGACATCTTTTTGTAAGCTGGCTCGCGTAACCTGAGGCTTGTTCAAGTGGAGGCGCGCATGGAACAAGGCAGGCTGGCATTCACCGCGGTGTACCTGAAAAACTCCCACGGCTACATCGGCTTCATCGAGGAGCTGCCCGGGGTGAACTCGCACGGCCGCACCATCGACGAGGCGCGCGACACGCTGCAGAAGCTCGCCGCGGTGGTGTTCGACGAAGAGCGCCGCGGCGCCGAGGAAATGATCGCCGGCAAGGAAGTGGTGCGCGAGAACTTCGTCGTGCCGCTGCCGCGCGCCGCCTAGCCCTTCTTCAGGAGCCAGGCCACCAGTTGTTGCAGGTCCTCGTCCGTGAGCGCCGGGTTCGGCGGCATCGGCACATTCCCCCACACGCCCTGTCCGCCCTGGCGGATCTTGTTGCGCAGGCTTGAGGCGGCTTTCCCGTCCGCGCCATAGCGCGCGGAAATCTCGCTGAACGAAGGTCCCACCACGCGCTTGTCGGCGGCGTGGCAGCCGGTGCAGCCGTTGGTCTCGAGCAGGCGCTGGATCGGATCGCCGCCTCCGGCGAGCGTGTCGGGCGAGGGCGCGGGCGCCGGCTTCTCGCGGTTGTAGTACACCGACAGGTAGTCGAGGATCTGCGCCTGCTCCGCCGCGGTCATCGGCGTGCCGCGCTCCTTCATGTTCTTCAGGTTGTCGGCCCACTCGCCGCGCGACAGCGGCGTGCGGCGGATGTGGTTCAGCTCGTGGCAGATCTTGCACTTGTTCTCGGTCAGGGTGGAGCCGGGACCGGAGATCAGCTTGTCTTCAGCCTTTAACGGGAACTGAATTCCAATCAAAAGAAAAAGCGCAAAGCACTTACGCCTCAACCACCACCCCCACGCGGTGCCAGCCGTTCCAGAAATAGCCGAGCGGGTTCCACGCCGGGATCGCCGGCTGCACGTTGCCGGCGGAGTCCCAGGCGCGCGCGATGAGCGTGGTGTAGCCCGGGCTCTTCGGCGTGAAGTCGTAGGTGAAGCGCCGCCACGCGTACTTGCCGCCCTCGCTGCGCCAGAGCGTGGCGCGCTGCCAGCTCTTGCCTTCGTCGAGCGACACCTCGACGCGCTCGACCTCGCCTTCGCCTACCCATGCGCGCCCGCGCACGGTGGCCTGCGTTCCCGCCTTGATGCGCGCGTTCGGCGCCGGCGAGGTGATCATCGACTTCACCGGCCAGGCCTCGGTCGACACCGGATCGGGCGGCATTTTCTGCCCGGGCTCGATCGGGTGGCGCGGGATGCGGTAGCTCGAGTCCATGTAGGTGCCCTTGAAGGGCGCGTCGAGCACGGTGAGGGTGTGCAGCCACTTGGTCGACGCCGAGCCGACCCAGCCCGGCACCACCAGGCGCAGCGGGTAGCCGTGCACGCGCGGCAGAGGCTTGTCGTTCATCGCCCAGGCGATGAGCGTGTTCGGCTCCATCGCCTTCGCCATCGGGATCGAGCGGATCACCGGCGGCACGGTGGCGATCATTCCCGGGTCGCCGCCCTGGCCGGCCACATGCGCCGCACCCGGCTTCAGGCCGGCGGCTTTCAGCACGTCGGCGAGGCGCACGCCGCTCCAGCGCGGGCAGCCCATGCCGCCGGTCTCGAGCCACGGCGTGCCGCTCGCGCGTGGCGCGTAGGCGGAGCGCCCGGAGCCGGCGCACTCGAGCATGCCCTGGATGGTGACGCCCTGGAACGCCTTGTAGAGCTCGTCCATCGAGAACTCGAGCTCGTTGTTGACCAAACCGGTGAGCTTGATGCGGTGCGCCTTGAAATCGATGTCCGGGATGAGCAGGTTGTTGCGCACGAACATGCGGTCGCTCGGCGTGACGTCGAAGTCGTGCTCGTGCGCCGGCACGCTGCCGGTGAGCGGGCGCTCCGAGTGCCACTGCATGGCCTTCGCCTTCTCGGCCTTGATCGCGTCGGCGGGGATGGTGCCGGCGGGCTCGGTTTGCGCGCGCGCTTCCTTGACGCCGAGCGCGGCGAGCGTGCCGGCGGCTGCGGCTCCCCCGAGAAGCTGACGGCGCTTGATGCTGTTCGGTTCCATCGCTTTTCCTCCTCGGGTAAAAGCCTACCACCGTAAGGACCCGGCCGGCTTCCCGACCAAGGCGGGATTTCAACCCAAGGAGAGGTCCATGAAAGCGTTGCTTGCCGTGCTGCTCGCCGTCGCCGTCCCGTCCGCCTTCGCGCAGGGGAAGATGGACATGAAGGACGACATGAAGAAGGACAAGATGGCGGCGAAGAAGATGGACAAGAAGATGGCGCAGAAGGACGGCATGAAGAAGAAGGACGAGATGATGATGAAGAAGTAGCGCCCTAGTAGGCGCCGCCGGCCTTGGTCTTGCCGCCGAACACCCGGTAGACGTAGATCGTGTAGCCGAAGATGAACGGCAGGACGATGAGCGCGCCGACCAGCACGAACTTGAGCGAGCTCTCGTGCGCGGCCGCCTGCCAGATCGTCATGCGGTCGATGATCACGTAGGGGAACAGGCTGTAGGCGAGGCCGGCGAACGCCAATACATATATGGCGATCGCGCCGAGGAAGGGCTTGATGTCCGACTTCTTCAGGCTGAACCAGACGTAGAACCAGGCCGCCACCGTTGCGGCTGGAAGCGCCGCAAGGAATACGATGCGCGGGAAAGAGAACCACTTTTCCCGCACCGTCTCGCTCACCAGCGGCGTGCCGAGGCTGACCAGCGCGACGCCGAGCGCGACCCACAGCAGGCCCCAGCGCGCCCACGCCGCCGCCTTGTCGCGCAGCGCGCCTTCGGTGCGGTAGATGAGCCAGGTCGCGCCGAGCAGCACGTAGCCGCCGCACAACGCGGCGCCGGTGACGAGCGCGAACAGCCAGTAGCCGGCGCCGCCCTGGAAGCCGGTGATATAGCGCCCGAGCATCAGGCCCTGCGAGTACGCGGCGAGGAAGGAGCCGGCCCAGAACAGCCAGTTCCACAGCTCGCGGTGCCAGCCTTCGGCCTTGATGCGCAGCTCGAACGCCACGCCGCGCAGCATCAGCCCGACCAGCATCGCCGCCACCGGCATGTAGAGCGCGACCAGCACCTCGCCGTGCGCGACGGGGAAGGCAACCAGCAGCAGGCCGATGCCGAGCACCAGCCAGGTCTCGTTGGCGTCCCAGAACGGGCCGATCGAGGCCACCATGCGGTCCTGCTCCTCGCGCTCGGCCGCCGGCAGCAGCATGCCGACGCCGAGGTCGTAGCCGTCGAGCACGACGTACAGCAGGATGGAAACGCCCATCAGCACGGTGAAGACGACGGGAAGCAGGTCGGTCATTTGGCGACTCCCTTCGTCATCGCCTTCGCCTCGCCCTTGCCGGCGAGGTGCGTGATGACCACCATATAGGAGAGGAGCAGCGCGGCGTAGGTGATGACGTAGGCGGTGAGGCTCGCGCCGAGCTCGCCGCCGGTCGCCGGGCCGACCGCGTCCCGCGTGCGCAGGATGCCGGTGACCAGCCACGGCTGGCGCCCGATCTCGGTCACCATCCAGCCGGCGAGGGTCGCGACCCAGCCGGAAAATGTGAACGCCGCGAAAGCCCACAGCAGCCCGCGCGTCGGCAGGCGATCCTTCCTCAGGGCCCAGGTGCCGAACCAGGCCAGGACCAGCATCAGCACGCCGGTGCCGACCATGATGCGGAAGGAGAAGAACACCGGCGCGACCGGCGCGTGCTCCTTGAAGTCGTTGAGGCCCTTCACCTCGCCGTTCAGGTCGTGCACCAGGATCAGCGACAGCACCTTCGGCACCTCGAGGGCGAAGTCGTTGCGCCGCTCCTTCTCGTTCGGGATCGCGAACAGCGTGAGGGGCGCGCCTTTCTGCGTCTTCCACTGCGCTTCCATGGCGGCGATCTTGTCGGGCTGGTGCTTGAGCGTGTTGAGGCCGTGCAGGTCGCCGACGATCACCTGCAGCGGCACCAGCACCGCCGCGAGATGCACCCCCAGCCGCAGCGTCTTCAGCGCCGCCTGGTCGCCCGGCGCCTTGAGCAGCCGCCAGGCCGACAGGCCGGAGACGACGAACGCCGCGGTGATCCCCGAGGCGAGCATCATGTGCGCGAAGCGGTAGGGGAACGAGGGGTTGAAGATCACCCGCCACCAGTCGCCGGCGATCAGGATGCTGTTGACCCAGACGTGCCCGGTCGGGGTCTGCATCCAGGAGTTGAGCGCGAGGATCCAGAACGCCGACACCGTGGTGCCGAAGGCGACGATGAAGGCCGAGGCGACGTGCACCTTCGCCGGCACTCGGTTCATGCCGAACAGCAGGATGCCGAGGAAGGTGGCCTCGAGGAAGAACGCCGTCAGCACCTCGTAGGCGAGCAGCGGCCCGGCGATGTTGCCGACATGGTTCATGTAGCCCGGCCAGTTGGTGCCGAACTGGAAGCTCATCACGATGCCGGTGACCACGCCCATGGCGAAGGTGAGCGCGAATACCTTCAGCCACAGGCGGTAGGTCTCCAGCCAGGCCGGGTCCTTGGTGCGCTCGTAGCGCAGGCGGAACCAGGCGATCAGCCAGGCGAGGCCGATGGTGATGGTGGGAAACAGGATGTGGAAGGCGATGTTCAGCCCGAACTGGACGCGGGCCAGGAACAGGGCTTCTTCCATGCGTACTAATATACGTCGAATGCTGCGACCGAGGTTCGATCCGGCGCGCGAGCGCGAATTCATCGCCCGCGGCTGGTGGCGCGAAGACACGCTGCCGGCGTGGCTCGCGACGCACGCGCAGCGACGCGCGCGGGCGCCCGCGCTCGCCTGGCAGGGCGGCGGGCTGACCTGGGGCCAGCTGCAGGAACGCGTGCAAAGCACCGCGCACGGCCTCGCGCAGCGCGGCGTGAAGCGCGGCGACGTGGTCGCCATTCAGCTGCCGAACTCGCCCGAGTTCGTGATCTCTTATCTCGCCGTCTGCCGCCTCGGGGCAGTGCTCTGCACGCTGCACATGCCTTATCGCGGCGCCGAGATCGAGGCCCTGATGCGCCATGGCGGCGCGCGCCTTGCGATCTGCCCGGCGGACCGCAAGGAGCTGTTCGGCGGGAAGGCAATCTGCTTTTCCGAGATACAACAGGAAAAGGCGCTCGAGCCGCCCCACCCGTTTCCCGAGGCGGCCGACCCGTTCCTCCTGCTCTACACCTCGGGCACCACCGCTTCGCCGAAAGGCGTGCCGCACGCCTACCGCACGATGCTCGCCAACGCGCGCCTCGGCGCGCCGGAGCACGGCCTGGACTCGCGCGATCGCGTGCTGAGCGCGGCGCCGTTCTCCCATTTGTACGGCTTGTACTCGCTGCATTGCGCTTGGGCGGTCGGCGCATGCACCGTGCTGCTGCCGGCCTTTTCGCCTCCAGAGTTGGTTTCAGCAATCGAAAATCTAAAGCCGACTGCGCTATGGACCGCGCCGGCACACATGGCCGCGTGCCGCGCGGCCGGGCTGGTCGACCGGCACGACTGGTCCTCGCTCAAGCTCGCCATCGTTTCCGGCTCCAGCGCGCCGCCCGAGCTGATGCAGTTCCTGCAGGAGAAGCTTGCCGCCTGCGCGGTGACGCAGCTGTGGGGGATGACCGAGCTGCAGGCCGGGCTCTACACGCGTCCCGGCGACCCGGCCGCGGTGTCGGCGGCGAGCTCCGGCCGGCCGAGCCCGGGGACCGAGGTGCGCCTGTCCGCCGAAAACGAGGTGCAGGTCCGCGGCGTGCCGGTTTTCGCCGGCTACCTGGATAACGAACCGGCGAATCGGGACGCGTTCACCGCCGACGGCTGGTTCCGCAGCGGCGACCTCGGCGAGATGGACGGCGCCGGCAACATCGCCATCACCGGGCGCACCAAGGACGTGATCAACCGCGGCGGCGTCAAGTTCAACCCGGCCGAAGTCGAGATGCTGCTCGATTCCCATCCCAGGATCCTGCAGTCGGCGATCGTGCCGATGCCCGATCCGGTCCTTGGCGAGAAAGCCTGCGCTTTTGTTACTTTAAGGAGTTCACAGGAAATTTCCCTGCAGGAGATCGTCGACTACCTGCTGGCGAAGAACATCGCGAAGAACAAGCTGCCGGAGAAGCTGGTGGTCGTCGCCGAGATGCCGCTCACTCCGACCCGCAAGGTCATCAAAGGAAAGCTCAAGCTGCCATGAGACGAGTTGCGATTCTCGGAGGTGCCCGCATTCCGTTTGCCCGCGCCAACGGCGCATATGCGGAGGCGAGCAACCAGGACATGCTCACTGCGGCCCTGCGGGCGCTTGCCGACAAGTTCAAATTGAAAGGGGAAAGGATCGGGGAAGTCGCCGCGGGGGCGGTGATCAAGCACTCGCGCGACTGGAACCTGGCGCGCGAGTCGGCGCTCGGCGCGGGCATCCACCCGGAGACGCCGGCCTACGACCTGCAGCGCGCCTGCGGCACCAGCCTGTCGGCGGCGGCGCAGCTCGCCAACCGCATCGCGCTCGGCGAGATCGACTCGGCGATCGCCGGCGGCGCCGACAGCACCAGCGACATTCCGCTGGGGTACGGCCGCAAGCTGCAGCAGCTGGTGCTGAAAAGCTACCGGGGAAGGTCCTTCGGTCAAAGGCTGGCGCCGTGGCTCGGCCTGCGTCCCGGCCATCTCAAGCCCTCGACCCCCAGGACCGGCGAGCCGCGCACCGGGATGTCGATGGGCGAGCACTGCGAGGAGATGGCGAAGGAGTGGAAGGTGAGCCGCCGCGAGCAGGACGAGCTCGCGCTGGCGAGCCACAGAAATGCGGCCGCGGCATGGAAAGAGGGGTTCTTCAACGATTTGGTTTTTGAATTCAAAAACCAAAAAACAGACAACAACGTGCGAGGCGACACCACACTTGAGAAGCTAGGCGCGCTGAAGACCGCCTTCGATCCGTCGCCCGCCGGGACGCTGACGGCGGGCAACAGCTCGCCGCTCACCGACGGCGCGGCGAGCGTGCTGCTCGCATCGGAAGAATGGGCGAAGGCGCGTGGCTTGCAGCCGCAATGCTTCATCACCTTCACGGAAACCGCGGCCGTCGACTTCGTCGGCATGGCGGGACGCAAGGAAGGCATGCTGCTCGCGCCGGCGTACGCGGTGCCGCGCATGCTGGACCGCGCGCGCATCAGGCTGCAGGACTTCGACCTCTACGAGATCCACGAAGCCTTCGCCGCGCAGGTGCTGTGCACGCTGAAGGCCTGGGAGTCGGAGGAGTGGTGCCGGGCCAGGCTGGGGCGTCCGGCGCTGGGGTCGATCGACCGAAGCAAGATGAACCTGAAAGGCTCCAGCGTCGCCGTCGGCCATCCCTTCGCCGCCACCGGCGCGCGCATCATCGCCACCCTCGCCAAGCAGCTCGCGCAGCGCGGCTCGGGCCGCGGCCTGATCTCGATCTGCGCCGCCGGCGGGATGGGCGTGACGGCCATCCTGGAACGCTAAAAGAAGGTCAGGAAACACGCCGGTTACACCGGTCGCCGCGTTCCTAACTATCATGGCGGCCGGGTAACGATGCGCTTCAACTTCTTCGCGCGGAACGAAGGCACCTTCATCGCGCTCGCCCTGCTCGGCGGGATCGCGGTGATGCCGTTCGCGATCAACAACCTGGTGCAGGAGCGCTGGGGCCTCGGCATCGCGAACGGCGCGATCGCCACCTGGTTCCTGGTGCACGGCGTGGCGGTCTACCGCGGCCGCCGCCTGCTGGCGCCCTGGGTGGTGTTCGGCCCGGCGATCCCGATGCTCGCCTACATCATGTGGATGCGCGGCGAGGTGGGCATCTTCTGGGCCTACCCGGCGGCGCTGCTTTTCCACTTCATCCTGGAGCGGCGCGCGGCGAACCTGTTCAACGCCTCGGTGGTGGTGATCACCACCTACTTCGCCTTCCAGAGCTACGGCGCCGACGTCGCCCTGCGGGTCTTCGTCACCCTGGTGCTCACCATCGTCTTCGCCAACGTCTTCTCCTACATCAACGAGTCGCGCCGCCGCCATGAGGCCGAGCAGGAGCAGCTGCTCGAGCTGGAGCGCGACCGGCTCGCGCTGCTGGTGCACGCCACGCAGGCCGGCTTCACCGACTGGGACACCAAGGAGAACGTGGTGATCTATTCCGAGCGCTTCAAGGAGATGCTCGGCTACCCGGGCGACTTCGACACCTCGGCGTGGAGCTCCTTCTTCGACCTGATGCACCCGGAGGACCATCCGCGCGTGCGCGAGGTGTTCCGCGGCCTGATGCGCGAGAAGCGGCGCCCCGGCCTGCAGCCGCCCGGCGAGCCGCTCGAGTACCGGCTGCTGAAGAACGGCGGCGGCCACGTCTGGGTGAAGGCGGCGAGCCTGGCGCAGGTCGACGCCGCCGGTCAGATCCGGCGCTTCATCACCTCGTTCCAGGACGTCACCGCCTACCGCGCCACCGCCGACGCGCTGCGCGACCAGCTCAAGTTCTCCGCCGACATCTTCGACGCGCTGCCGATCGGGCTGGCGATGCGCGACCTGCAGGGGCGCTACATGTTCGTCAACCGCGCGTGGGAGAAGTACACCGGCGCGCGCCGCGAGGACGTGATCGGCAAGACGGTGCGCGACCGCGCGCCGGCGGAGGAGGCGGAGCGGGTCGAGGCGGAGGACCGCGAAGCGCTCGAGCGCGGCCCGGGCGCGCCGGCCGAGCTGAAGGACCTGCACTACGGCGGCAAGCGCTACGTCCTCACGCGCACCGTGATCACCGACGCGAACGGCGCGCCGCGCGGCGTGGTGGTGGCGAGCCTCGACACCACCGAGCGCTTCGCCATGGAAGAGCGGCTGGCCGGCGAGCAGCGCCGCGCCGCGCTGCTGATGCGCGCCTCCAACATCGGCATCCTCGACTGGGACGGCGTCAGCCGCTCGGTCTACTACTCGCCGCGCTTCAAGGAGATCCTGCGCTACCCGCCGGACGCCGACACCTCGCGCTGGCCCGATTTCTGGGAGATGGTGCACCCCGACGACCGCGAGCGCTCGCGCGGCGCCTTCCGCGATCACATCATGGGCAAGGGGGCCGGCGAGGACCCCGACGTCCACGAGCTGATCCAGTACCGGCTGCGCCGCGCCGACGGCACCTATGTCTGGGTGGAGGCGTTCGGCGCCTCGGTGCGGGATGCCAGCGGGTTTGCCACCCGCTTCATCGCCTCGATCAACGACATCAGCGAGCGGCGCTTCCAGGAGGAGGCGCTGCGGGCGTCGATGCGCCTGCGCGAGGAGGTCGAGCGCATGTCGCGCCACGACCTGAAGACGCCGATCAACAGCGTGATCGCGATGTCGCGCCTGCTGCGCGAGGAAGGGCGCCTCGGGCGCGAGGACGACGAGATGCTCGGCAGCATCGAGCGCGCCGGCTACCGCGTGCTCAACATGGTGAACCTGTCGCTCGACCTGTTCCGCATGGAGCAGGGCAGCTACGAGTTCCGGCCGCGCCCGGTGGACCTGGCCGAGGTGGCGCGCCGCGTCGCCGCCGACCTGGAGAGCCAGGCGGCGTCGAAGGCGGTGCGGGTCGAGGTGCGCGCCGAAGGGCGCCGCACGGCGTACGGCGAGGAGCCGCTCTGCTACTCGATGCTCGCCAACCTGATCAAGAACGCGATCGAGGCGGCGCCCGACGACAGCGCGGTGACCGTCAGCGTGGAGCCGATGGCGCGCGAAATCCTGGCCGTGCGCGTGCACAACCAGGGCGCGGTGGCCGAGGAGGTGCGCGCGCGCTTCTTCCAGAAATACGCCACCGCCGGCAAGAGCGGCGGCTTCGGCGTCGGCACCTACTCCGCGCGCCTGCTGGCGCGCGTGCAGCAGGGCGACATCGTGCTGAGCACCTCGGAAGCCGCGGGCACCGAGCTGACGGTCAAGCTGGCGCTCGCCCCCGAGTTGGCGACGGCGGCGACGGGGTCGACGCCGGCGCCGGCGGTGAAGAAGCGATCGAGCGCGGCCACCGGCGCGAAGCGCCGAGTCCTCATCGTGGACGACGACGACTTCAACCGCATGGTGATGCGCCGCTTCCTGCCGACGCCGCCGTACGAAGTCGAGCTGGCGGTCAACGGGCGCGCCGCGCTCGAAGCGGCGCGGCGCAACTGGCCCGACGCGGTGCTGCTCGACCTCGAGATGCCGGTGATGGACGGCTACACCGCCGCGGCCAGGCTGCGCGCGATGGAGCGCGAAGACGGCCGCAAGCGCTGCACCATCGTCGCCATCTCGTCGAACGACGAGGACGCGATCATCCGGCGCGCGCTCGCCGCGGGCGCCGACCACTACCAGGTGAAGCCGGCGCCGCGCGAGACGCTGCTGCGCCTGCTCGCCGGTCTCGAGCCCGGCGCCGCCCTCGCGCCGGTAGAAGCCGGCCCGGGCGACGCGGTCGAGCTCGATGCGGACCTCGAGCCGACGCTGCCCGAGTTCCTCGCCTCGCGCGCCCAAGCGCTCGACGAGATGCCGCAGGCGCTCGACGCCGGCGACCGCGCGCGCTTCAAGCGCCTCGCGCACCGCCTCGCCGGCAGCTTCACGCTCTACGGCTTCCGCTGGGCCGCGGCGCAGTGCAAGGAGCTCGAGCGCGCGGCGCCCGCGGGCGCGATGGCCGAGCTGCGCAAGGGCGCGGCCGCCGTCCGCGAGCACCTCGGTGTGGTAAAAGTAAGGATCAGGTCATGAAAAAGAAGATCCTCGTGGTGGACGACGACCAGGCGGTGCTGACCTACCTGCTGGTCAAGCTCGGCGCGCGCTACGACCTGGTCACCACCGACGCCGGCGACCAGGTGATGCGGCTGGTGAAGAAGGAGATGCCGGACCTGATCGTGTGCGACATCGACATGCCCGACGTCGACGGCGGCGACATCTCGGCGCAGCTCTACGGCGACGACAAGACGCGCTACATCCCGATGCTGTTCCTCAGCGCGCTGGTGCCGGCGAAGGACGCCAAGCGCGGCGAGGTCGGCGGCCGGCCGGCGATCTCGAAGAGCGCGCCGATCGACGAGCTGATCGCGCGCATCGAAAGCCTGATGGTGTGAAAAATAGGGTCAGACCCTATTTCCTGCGCGCTTCGCGAAGCAACGGAAAATAGGGTCTGACCCTATTTTTCACTGCGGCTCGATCTTCGCCAGCCTGACGTAGCGCCCCCAGCGCTCGATCTCGGTCTTCATCAGCGCCGCCATCGCGTCCGGCCCGCCCGGGAAGGCGTCAGCCGCCTGGCGCGCGAGGAACTGCCTGGTCTCCGGCAGGCCGTTGATCTGGTTGAACCAGCCGGCGAGGCGCTCGACGATCGGCCGCGGCGTGCCGGCCGGCACCACCACCCCCCACCACGGCGTGACGTCGATGTCCTTCATGCCGAGCTCGGCGAGCGTCGGCACGTCGGGCAGGCTGCTGTTGCGCTTCGCCGAGGTCACCGCGAGGATGCGCACCTTCGCCGGGTGCAGGGTCGCCGCCCAGGTCGAGTCGACCGACATGAAGTCGATGTTGCCGCCGAGCAGGTTGCTGTAGGCGTCGCCGGTGACCTTGAACGGCACGTAGGCGGTGGTCAGTCCGGTCGCCGCCTTGAACAGCTCGGCCGACACCTGGCCGCTGTTCGACTGCGTGCCGTAGAAGCCGTTGCCGGGCTTCGCCTTGAGGCGCGCGATCAGGTCGTCGATGCTGCGCAGCGGCCCGGCCGCGTCGACCGCGACGGTGAACGACAGCGTGAGCAGCGTGGTGACCGGCGCGAAGTCCTTCACCGGGTCGAACGGCAGCTTCTTGAACATGTGCGGCGCGATGGCGAGGGTCGAGCTCGCCGGGGTGATCATCAGCGTGTAGCCGTCGGGCTTGCTCTTCGCCGTGAAGTCGGTGGCGAGCAGGCCCTGCGCGCCGGGCTTGTTGTCGACCACCACCGGCTTGCCGGCCAGCTTCGACAGCGCGTCGCTGTAGTAACGCACCACGATGTCGGCGCCGGAGCCGGCGGCGAAGTTGCAGATCGAGCGGATCTCGCGCGCGGGATAGTCCTGCGCGAAATTCTTTGTCGTTGCCAGCACAAAGAGAAATCCAACAGCGAACCTGAGCATGGACGTTCCTCCCGGACCTAGTCTAGCTAAACTGCCGGCTGGCATGCTCCCGGGACAGGACCTCTTCGCGCGCCTCGCCGCGGGCGCCACCGTGCTTACGCCCAACCGGCGCCTGGCGCAGGCGCTGCTGCGCGAGTTCGACGACTTCCAGGTCGCGCAGGGGCTG
>DASUZH010000490.1:0-2228 GCA_036376975.1 Burkholderiales bacterium
GGGCAGCCTTTGGGCCGCCTACTACAACTGCACGACGCCCTCGGACTGGACCCCGCTGCCCAAGACGGAGGCCCTGAAGGCTCAAGCCGAGCAGATGGCGCGCAGCGGCCAGATCGATCCGGTCGCGAACCTCGGCACCGCCCGGGTCTGGCTGTTCGCCGGCGGGCATGACAGGACCGTCGCCCAGCCGGTGGTCGAGGCGGCGCTGCGCTTCTACGAAAGCTTCAACCGCAGCGTGCACGTGCGGCCCTACGCCTTCGTGCGCGACCAGCGCGCGGGGCACGCAATGATCACGGCCGACGCCGGCAGCGCCTGTGACGCGAGCGCGCCGCCATACCTCAACGACTGCGACTACGACGCCGCGGGGGCCTTGCTGACGCACTTGCTTGGGCCGCTGCGCTCGCCCGCCGCGAAGCCGGGCGGCCGCCTGGTCAGCTTCGACCAGAAGGCGCTGGCCGGCGGCGACGCCTACGCGGCCAGCCTGGCGGACAGCGGGTTCGTCTACGTTCCCGCGTCCTGCGCGACCGAGCGCTGCGAGGTGCACGTCGCCTTTCATGGCTGCCGGCAGAACGCCGACCAGGTCGGCGAGCGCTTTGCGCGCGAAGCGGGCTACAACCGCTGGGCGGACACCAACCGGCTGATCGTCCTGTATCCGCAGACCATCGCACGCTACTTCTGGACCTATAACCCGCGCGGTTGCTGGGACTGGTGGGGCTATACCGGGCCGCAGTACGCGACCAAGGCCGGGCCGCAGGTCCGCGCCGTGATGGCGATGGTGGAGCGCCTGGGCGCCGCCCGCGACTGACCGCTTGACCCTCCCACGATAGGAGAGTTTAGACTGGCCCTCGTTGGTTCTTCTGCGGAGGGCAGCCATGAAAGCGCAGCACCTGTTCAGGATCCTCGAGGTCGGACTTGGCCTGGTCTTTCTCGGTGCGATCGCGCACCACGTAGCCGCGCTGGACTTCAGGCCGCTGGCCGCTTTCACCCTGCCCATCCTGCTGGTCTATTTCGGGTTCGCCTCGCTCCAGTACACGCGCAGCCGGGCCCTCGTGAAAGGCGCCGCGCAGCGGCGCTCCCTATATGCAGCCGAGCGGGCGGTGCAAGCGACCGTCTGGCACCTCCTCGGCGTCATGCTGGGAACCGGCCTGTCGGCGCTGCTGTCGCACGTCGGCGTGGCGTTCGATCCTGCCGCACCCTCGCTCGGCGGCCTGTGGCTGCTGCTGTTCCTCGCGCCATACGCACTCATGCAGATCGGACTGCTCGTGTTCATGCGCGCGATCTGGACCATCGCGCCGGACCTGCTGCGCCGCGTGAAGCCCCTCGAGCTGAGCCGGAGGATGTCGCATGGGTAAGCTGGAAACCCTCGACCGCGCGGACGCGCTGCAGCGCGGCCTGATGGACATCGGCCGCGCCGCGAAGGCGAGCGGCGTGTCGGTGAAGATGATCCGCCACTACGAGGAGATCGGGCTGCTGCCGAAGGTTGCCCGAACCTTCGCCAACTACCGCGTCTACTCGCCCAACGACGCGCACATTCTGCGCTTCATCCGGCGCGGGCGGGACCTCGGCTTCTCGATCGAGGAGATCCGCGAGCTGCTCGGCCTGTGGCAGAACAAGTCGCGCTCGAGCGCGGCGGTGAAGAAGGTCGCCGGCAGGCATATCGAGGAGCTGAAGGCGAAGATCATGGAGCTCGAATCGATGCTCGGCACGCTCGAGCATCTGACGAAGCATTGCCACGGCGACCACCGTCCCGACTGCCCGATTCTCGACGAGCTTGCAGAGTCGCGGCGCAGCAGTTCACTCAATTCGAAAGGATGACGATGCAACACGCACACGCAGGACACGAACACATGCAGCATCAGCATCATGGTCATGGCGCCCAGCGCCCGTCGCTCACCCGCCTCGCCTGGTCCGCTACTTTGCATTGCCTGACCGGCTGCGCGATCGGCGAGGTGCTCGGCATGGTGATCGGCACCGCGCTCGGCTGGAGCAACGCCGCGACCATCGTTCTCGCGGTGGCCCTCGCATTCCTGTTCGGCTACCTGCTCACCGCGCTGCCGCTGCTCAAGGCCCAGCTCGGCACCGCGGCAGCCCTCAGGCTCGCGCTCGCCTCCGACACTGCTTCGATCACCATCATGGAGATCGTCGACAACGGCATCATGCTGGTCATACCGGGCGCGATGGAGGCCGGGCTCGACAGCCTCCTGTTCTGGGGCAGTCTCGCGGTGTCG
>DASUZH010000491.1:0-5353 GCA_036376975.1 Burkholderiales bacterium
TGCGCGCGGTTCGCCGCCGCGATGTAGGCGCCGCGCTTCATGTAGTAGCGGGCGACGTGCACCTCGTGCGAGGCGAGCGCGTTCACCAGGTAGCGCATGCGCAGCATCGAGTCCTCGGCGTACTTCGATTCCGGGTGGCGCGTCACTACCTCCTTGAAGGCGTCGAACGCCTCGCGCGCCGCCTTGGGGTCGCGGTCGGTCAGGTCCGGGGTGGTGATGTTGCCGAGGATGGTCTGCTGCGCGCTGAAGTTGATCAGGCCTTTCAGGTACCAGGCGTAGTCGACGTTGGCGTGGTTCGGATAGAGCTTGATGAAGCGGTCGGCGGCGGCGATGGCGGTCGCGCGCTCGTCGTCCTTCCAGTAGCAGTAGGCGACCTCGAGCTGCGCCTGCTGCGCGAAGCGTCCGTAGGGGTAGCGCGCCTCGAGCCTCTCCAGGTACTTGATCGCCCTCGGCCAGTCCTTGGCGTTCATGGCGTCCTTCGCCTCGCCGTAGAGGCGCTGGGCCGACCAGCCGATGGTCTCGTCCTGGTCCTGGCTGTTCAGCAGGCCGCAGCCGCCGAGGAGCAGGGCGGCGCACAAGGAAACGACGCTGAACGCGCGGGTAGTTAAACTTCGCTGCATGAAGGGCAAGGATTATAACGACGAGTGGGACGCCGGCTTCGCGGCGCCGATGAGCGAGACCGTTCCGGTCGCGCTCGGCGGCATGCGGTTCGACCAGGCGCTCGCCCGGCTGTTCCCGCAATATTCGCGCAACCGCCTGCAGGCGTGGCTCAGGTCCGGCCATATCACGGTCGAAAAAGGCTCTCTGGAAGCAAGCGACTTGGTGGCCGGCGGCGAGCGCGTCGTCCTCACGCCGCCCCCGCCGCCCAGCGAGGTGCCGCAGGCGCAGCGCATGCCCCTCAACGTCGTGCACGAGGACGAGGCGCTGATCGTGATCGACAAGCCCGTCGGCCTGGTGGTGCATCCGGGGGCCGGCCAGCCCGACCGCACGCTGCTCAACGCGCTTCTTGCGCATTCCCCGCAGCTCGCGGGCGTGCCGCGGGCCGGGATCGTCCACCGCCTCGACAAGGACACCAGCGGGCTGCTGGTGGTGGCGAAGACCGTGAGCGCCCAGGCAAGCCTGGTGAAGCAGCTCGCCGACCGCAGCATGCGGCGCGTGTACCTGGCGGTAGTGCAGGGCGATCCGCCGGCGAGCGGAACGATCGACGCGCCGGTGGGGCGCGACACGCGCGCGCGCACGCGCATGGCGGTAACCCGGAGCGGCAAGGACGCCCGCACCTCCTACCGCGTGCTGGAGCGCTTCGGCCACGCCGCGCTGGTCGAATGCCGGCTCGAAACCGGCCGCACGCACCAGATCCGCGTGCACTTCCAGCACATCCGCCACCCGCTGGTGGGCGACACGGTCTACCGCCGCGGCACGCGCCACGGCATGGAGTTCCCGCGCCAGGCGCTGCACGCCACCGAGCTCTCGCTGCGGCACCCGCTCAGCGGCAAGCCCGTCACCTGGCGCTCGCCGCTCCCGGCGGACATGAAGCGCCTGCTGAAGAGGCTCGAAGAAGCATGATCAAACCCGACTGGCCCGCGCCGCGCCACGTGCGCGCGCTGATGACGACCCGCTCGATGGGGGACATGTCCGCCGCCGGCCGCGCCTCGCTGCGCGGACGGGTGCCGGCCAACCCGGTGTGGCTGAACCAGGTGCATGGCACGACGGTGCTGAATCTCGATCAGACGAATCCTTCCCTGGAAGCCGACGCGGCGTTTACCCGTCGCGCGGGGATGGTGTGCGCGGTGGGCGCGGCCGACTGCATGCCGGTGCTGCTGACCGACGAAGCGGGCACCGTCGTCGCGGCGGCCCACGCCGGATGGCGGGGCCTGAGCGCCGGAGTGATCGAGGCGGCGCTGCTGGCGATGAAGATCCCTCCCGACAAGGTGCTGGCATGGCTCGGTCCGGCGATCGGGCCGGGCGCCTACGAGGTGGGGAGGGACGTGCGCGTCGCCTTCGCCGCCTACGGCAAGGCCTTCTCCGCGCCGACGCGGCCGGGACACTGGCTGCTCGACCTGTACGCGGTGGCGAGGGAGCGGCTGCGGCGCGCCGGCGTGGACAAGGTCTACGGCGGCGGCTTCTGCACTTACTCGGATCCAGAGCGGTTCTATTCGTACCGGCGGGACAAGACAAAAGCCCGCATGGCAGCCCTTATCTGGCTGACATAGAAGTAGAATCCCCACCCCCATGACGCTAGGCTGGATCCTCGGTGCAAGCGTGGCCGGCGGGGCGCTCTCCGCGGCGCTCGCCGCGTTCGCCCTCTACCTGCGCGCGAGCTGGATCCCGATGCTGGTGTCGTTCGCCATCGGCACGCTGCTCGGCGCCGCATTCCTCGAGGTGATTCCGCACGCCTTCGACGAGGGCGACGCGCGCGAGGCGGCGCTCGCCATCCTCGGCGGCATCTTCGGCTTCTTCGTGCTGGAGAAGCTGCTGCTCTGGCGCCACTGCCACACGGAGCACTGCGAAGCGCACGACGTACACGCCGCCTCGCACGACCACGGCCGCAGCGGGGCGCTGATCGTGGTCGGCGACACCATCCACAACTTCGTCGACGGCGTGCTGATCGCCGCCGCCTTCCTGCAGAGCACCGAGCTCGGCATCGTCGCCGCGGTCGCGATCATCGCGCACGAGATTCCGCAGGAGGTGGGCGACTTCCTGATCCTCCTGCACTCCGGATACTCGCGCGCCCGGGCGCTGGCCATGAACCTGCTGTCGTCGGCCGCGACCGTGGTCGGCGGGGTGCTCGGCTATTACGGCCTGCAGGTGATGGCGGGCCTGGAAACGACGCTGCTCGGCATCGTCGCGGCGAGCATGATCTACGTCGCCGTCGCCGACCTGATCCCGGGCCTGCACCGCCGGCCCGAGCTGCGCGACGGGGCGACGCAGACGGTCCTCATCGCCCTGGGCATCGGCTGCATAGCGCTGGTCCGCGCGCTGGTCTCGCACTAGGCAAAAAGAACTATCTTTCAGTGACTTGAGAATCATTTGACCTGCGCCGGTTGTGCGGCGCAGAATCGCCCCGCAATGCAACACGCGGGGTCCCCAGAGGCGTTGCTGGCCGCGATCGCGCAATCGGGCGGCGAGGCGGCGCAAGGCTGGATGCGACTGATCTCCGGCGCCGGCGACGCGGCATGGCTTGCCGAATTGCAGCGCAACAGCGGCCGCATCGGCACGCTGCAGGCGGCCTACTTCGAGAAGCAGACGCAGCTGTGGACCGGCCTGCTCGCCGGCAGCACTGAGCAGATCGCCGCGCCCAAGTCCGGCGACCGGCGCTTCTCCGGCAAGCAGTGGCGCGACAACCCGTACTACAACTATCTCAGGCAGTCCTATCTGCTCGCTTCGAGCTATCTCGAGGAACTGGTCGAAAGCTGCGAGCTGGAGCCGCGCGCAAAGGAGCGCATGCGCTTCGCGGCGCGGCAGTGGATCGACGCGGTGAGCCCGGCGAATTTCGCCGCGACCAACCCGCAGGCGCTGGGGCAGGCGCTCGCGACGCAGGGCGAAAGCCTGACCCGCGGCCTCGCCAACCTGCTTGCCGACGTGCAGAAGAAGCGCATCAGCCAGAGCGACGAGTCGGGCTTCGAGGTCGGACGCAACCTCGGCGTCACGCCGGGCACCGTGGTGTTCGAGAACGAGCTGATCCAGCTGATCGAGTACCGCGCCGCGACCGCGCAGGTCGCCGCGCGGCCATTGGTGATGATCCCGCCCTGCATCAACAAGTTCTACATCCTCGACCTGCAGAAGGAGAACTCCTTCGTCGCGCACGCGGTGGCCGAGGGGCACACGGTGTTCATGGTCTCCTGGCGCAACGTCGGCTTCGAGCAGGGACACTTGACCTGGGACGACTACCTCGAGAAGGGCGTTTTCGCCGCGCTTCGCGTCGCGAAGGAGATTGCCGGCAGCGAGCAGGTGAATGCGCTGGGCTTTTGTGTCGGGGGTACGTTGCTTGGTGCAGGTTTGGGTGTTCTATCCGAAAAAAAACAAAATCTGGTCGCGAGCGCGACTTTCCTCGCCACCATGCTGGATTTCTCCGACAGCGGGCAGATCGGCCTGTTCGTGGACGAGGCGAGCGTCGCCGCGCGCGAGGCGACGATCGGACGCGGCGGCATCTTCCCCGGCTCCGAGCTCGCCTTCGTGTTTTCCAGCCTGCGCGCGAACGACCTGATCTGGCCGTACGTGGTGAACAACTACCTGATGGGCGAAGCGCCGGTGGCGTTCGACCTGCTGTACTGGAACGCCGACAGCACCAACCTGCCCGGCCCGATGTACTGCTACTACCTGCGCAACACCTACCTCGAGAACAAGCTGCGCGAGCCGGGCGCGCTCAGCAATTGCGGCGTGCCGGTCGACCTCGGCAAGGTGAAGCTGCCGGTGTTCGTGCTGGCGACGCGGGAAGACCACATCGTGCCCTGGCGCTCGGCGTACCGCACCGTCGGCCTGCTCGGCGGCATGGACAAGACCTTTGTGCTCGGCGCGAGCGGCCACATCGCCGGCGTGGTCAATCCCGCCAACAGGAACAAGCGCAGCTACTGGGCTGGCGGGCCCTACCCGACCGACCCGGAGAAGTGGCTGCAAAATTCAAAAGAGCACGCCGGCAGCTGGTGGCCGGCGTGGACGGAATGGCTCTCCCGGCACAAGGGCGGCGAGCGCGAGGCACCGCGCGCCGCCGGCAGTGTCCAATATCCCCCGGTCGAATCCGCGCCCGGACGCTACGTAAAGCAGAGACTGCACTAGGAGGCAGCATGGAAGACATCGTCATCGTCGGCGCAACGCGCACCGCCATCGGCAAGTTCGGCGGCAGCCTCGCCAAGACCCCGGCCTCCGACCTCGGAGCGCTCGTCATCCGCAACGTGCTCGAGCGCGCCGGCGTGAAGCCCGACCAGGTTTCCGAGGTGATCATGGGCCAGGTGCTCACCGCGGGCATCGGCCAGAACGGCGCGCGCCAGGCGGCGATGAAGGCCGGCGTGCCCTACATGGTGCCGGCGATGACCATCAACAAGGTATGCGGCTCCGGGCTGCAGGCCGCGATGCTCGGCGCGCAGGCGATCGCCAACGGCGATTCCGAGATCGTGGTGGCCGGCGGGCAGGAATCGATGAGCCTCTCGCCGCACGCCCTGATGGGCTCGCGCGACGGCTTCCGCATGGGCGACGCGAAGATGGTCGACACCATGATCATCGACGGCCTGTGGGACGTCTACAACCAGTACCACATGGGCGTGACGGCGGAAAACGTCGCCAAGGAATATGCGGTGACGCGCGATGAGCAGGACGAATTCGCGGTGGCGAGCCAGAACAAGGCCGAGGCGGCGCAGAA
>DASUZH010000492.1:0-11021 GCA_036376975.1 Burkholderiales bacterium
ATGCGCTCGCGCAGGTTGAGCAGGCGCCGGCGCGCGTCGGCCTCCGACACCGAGTCGCTGGTGCGGATCAGGATGTGGCGCAGCCGCGTCTGCTGGACCGGCGCGCCGCTCATGACGCTGGCGCCGCGCCGGTCGACCAGCTTCAGGATGTGGAAGCCGGCCGGGCTGCGCAGGATGTCGCTGACGTCGCCGGGCTTGAGCTTGCCCAGCGCGCTGGCGAACAGGTCCGGCAGCCGGTCCTGCGCCCGCCAGCCGATCGCGCCGCCCTGCAGGGCGTCGGAAGCGTCGGAATAGCTCGCCGCGAGCCGCGCGAAGTCGCCGCCGCCGCGCGCCTCGAGCAGCACTTTCTCCGCGCGGCTGCGCGCCGCCTCGACGCGCTCGGGGCTGGCCTGCTCGGGGATGCGCACCAGCACGTGGGACAGGTTGTACTCGACGCGCTCGGAGGGCGCCTTCGCCTCGGCGAGGAACAGGTCGATCTCGCCGTCGCTCACCAGGATCTTGTCGTTCACCTCGCGCTCGCGCAGCCGCGACAGGATGATCTGCTCGCGCAGGTCGTCCCGATACGCGTTGAACTGCACGCCGTCGCGCTCCAGCGCGCCGCGGAACTCGGCCAGCGTCATGCGGTTCTGCTCGGCGACGCGCTGCACCGCGCGGTCGAGCTGCGCCTCGTCGACCCGGATGCCGGTCTCGCGCGCCAGCTGCAGCTGAGCCTTGTCGAGGATCAGCCGCTCGAGCATCTGCCGCTCGAGCAGCTCGCGCTCGGGCGGCGGCGTGCCGCGCCGGCGCAGGTGGCGCTCCGCCGCGCCGATCGCCTCGTTCAGCTCGGAGGCGGTGATCACCTCCTTGTTGACCACCGCCACGATGCGGTCGACCAGTATGCTGCGCTGCTGGCCCCACGCGGCGGACATCCAGGCGAGGGCGAGCACGAGGGCGAGGCGCGCGTACGCCATCGTCAGTACACCTGCTCGAACGGCAGCATCTGTTGCAGGCTGGGCGGGCGCAGCGCGTCGTCGCGCGGGTTGGTCACCGAATAGCCGGCGACGTTGCGTTGCAGGAGCTGTACCACGTCGTTGGTTCCTATCTGTCCCACGCCATTGAACTCGAACTGGAAGAAGATTCCGGTCGAAGCCACCTGTTGCGCCGCCTGGACGCGCTGCACCACCGCGCGGAACACCCAGCAGCCGGCGTTGCGCTCGAAGCCCGCCAGGCCGTCGAGCAGCTTCCCGTCCAGGATCGAGTAATTGTACCGCCCGACAGCGTACCAGCCAGCGCTCACCGGCCACTGCGCCGAGATGTCGACCTGGTTGACGCCCGCCACGTTTTCGGTGGCGCGGGTGAAGCGGTAGCTGGCGTTGATCACCTTCGCCGCCTCGGGGGTGTAGCGCGCCGCCGCCGCGAAGCGCTCGGTGCGCTGCTGCTGCTGTCCCCACTGGGTGAAGACGTCGAATGCCCAGGCGCGGGACGGCCGCCCGCCGATCGACATCAGGAGGTCCGAGTCGCTCGTCGTGCGCAGCGGCGAAGTCGGCGTGAGCCCGACGCGCTCGTCCTCGAAATAGTGGCGCTGGGCGATCGTGGCGCGCAGCCTTTCCTGGCCGTTCTGCTCGAGCAGCCGCGAGGTCAGCGCGAAGGTCACCTGCTTCGCGTCGCCGAAGCGGTCGCCGCCGACGAAGCGGTTCTCGCTGAACAGCTGGGCGTAGTTCAGGTCGGCGAGCGCGGTGTCGAAGATCGGGATCGCATCCTGGTTGCGGTAGGGCACGTAGACATAGAACAGCCGCGGCTCGAGCGTCTGCACGCGCGCCTGGTCGAACAGCATGACCGGCCGTTCGAACAGCAGCCCGCCGTCGAGGCTGGCCCACGGGATGGTGACGGCGGGGGACTCGGCCTGGCCGGGCGTCAGGTTGTGGGTCAGGTCGTAGCTGACGTGGCGCACGCCGAGCTTCGGCGTGATGAAGCCGCCGGGCCGGATGAACGGCGCGGCGAACGTCGGGCTCACGGTCGAGCGGGAGCCCTCCACCAGGGTCGGGTGCGTGAACTGGACGTACTCGAGCGGCAGGTTGCTGTCGAGGAAGTTGCCGAGGTTGTTGTAGCTGGCGCCGAAGTTGATCTGCGGCACGCGGTGATAGGGCGGCACGATCGGCGCGAGGGGATCCTGCAGGGTCTGGTAGCTCTGCACGCGGATCTGCGCGCTGAGCGGCACGCGTCCGGCCGCCGTGCTGTACGCGAGATAGCCGTCCTGCGGCAGGTTGCCGATCGTCACCTGCCGCACCTGGCTCGCCAGGTCGACGAAATAGCGGTCGTCCGACACGCGGTTGTAGTCGATGGCGCCGGTCAGGCCGGGATAGAAGGTATGCGCGTGCTGGAACGACACGCCCTCGCGCGAGGTGCCGAACTCCTTGTCGTCGGGCAGGTACTCGAAGCGCAGCTCGCCGCTGAAGTCCTGGTTCAGGTAGCGGCCCTGGCTCTTCAGCTGCGTGCCGCGCCGGCTCATGGTGGCCGGCGTGAAGGTGGCGTCGTATTCGGGCGCGATGTTCCAGTAGTACGGGATGCCGACCTCGAAGCCGCGCTGGCTGGTTTGCGAATAGTAGGGAGCGAGCAGGCCGCTGCGGCGGCGGTTGTTGAGCGGGAACGAGGCTGCCGGCGCGCCGAGGATCGGCACGTCGAAGAAGCGCAGGCGCGGGCTGGTGGCGTGCCCTTCCTCGGCCTCGAAGTCGAGCTCAAGCTCCTTCGCCGTCAGCACCCAGTCCTCCTGCCCGGGCCGGCAGGTCGTGTAGTGCGCGCCGAAGAAGCGGAACTTGTCCTTGCCGAGGAACTCGAGCCGCTCGGCGCCGCCGCGCGCCTCGCGCTCCCGCTGCAGCAGGAAAGTCGGCTGCTCGAACACGCCGGTGTTGTCGAGCGTGTTGTATTGCATGCGCGGGCCGAAGAAGCGGTCGGCGCCGCTCTGCATGCGCACGCCGCCCTCGCCCTGCGCGCTGCCCAGCTCGCGGTTGTAGCGCAGCACGTCGCCGAAGATCACGGTATCGTCGCGCCGGATCTCGGCGTTGCCGCGCGCGGTCACCTCGATGTCGCTGACGCCCTCGATGTTTTCGGCGTCGATGGTGGTGACGCCCGGCTCCGCCGGCGCGCTCTGCGCTGCCGCGCCAGTGGCGGCTGCGAGCGCGGCGCAAATTGCGAGGAGGCGGAACATCGGCGCCGCGAGGCGAAACGGCATGGAGCGGCCGTAAGTCTTTCTGTTGATGTTAGAATTTTCAATGATACACGGCGACAAAAGACGCGCTGAGCTTGAGCGCTGGCTGGCAGCCCAGTTTCCCGGCAAACAGTTCTCCCTCGCCCCCGCTTCCGAGGACGCCAGCTTCCGCCGCTATTTCCGCGCCGTGCTGGAAGACGGTCGCAGCTTCGTCGCCATGGACGCTCCTCCCGACAAGGAGGACTGCCGCCCTTTTGTACATGTCGCAGGGCTGCTGCGCGAGGCCGGCGTGCACGCGCCTCAGGTGCAGGCGCAGGACCTCGCCCAGGGGTTTCTGCTGCTGACCGACCTCGGCACGCGCAATTACCTGCATGAGTTGAACGCACAGAATGCCGCTCGCCTCTTCGCCGACGCCACCGACGCTCTGATCAAGTGGCAGCTAGCCAGCAAGGCCGAGCAACTACCGCCCTACGACGAGGCGCTATTGCGGCGGGAGATCAACCTGTTCCCCGAGTGGTACCTCGAGAAACACCTGGGCAAGGCGGCTTCACGGGCATCCCTCGAGCCTGTCTTCACCTTGCTCGTGAAGAGCGCCCTCGCCCAGCCCAGAGTGTATGTCCACCGCGACTACATGCCGCGCAACCTGATGGTGTGCGATCCGAATCCCGGCGTGCTCGACTTCCAGGACGCCGTCTTCGGCCCGATCACCTACGATCCGGTGTGCCTGGTGCGCGACGCGTTCATCAGCTGGGAAGAAGAGCAGGTGCTCGACTGGACCGTGCGGTACTGGGAGAAGGCGAAGAAGGCGAAGCTTCCGGTCGACGCCGATTTCGGCGAGTTCTGGCGTGCGTTCGAGTGGATGGGACTGCAGCGCCATCTCAAGGTGATGGGAATCTTTGCGCGGCTCAACTACCGCGACGGCAAGCCGAAATACCTTGCCGACACGCCGCGCTTCGTCAACTACGCTCTTTCGGTTTCCAAGAGATATCGGGAACTGGGGGCGCTGGCGCGGTTGCTCGACGAGCTGCATCCGGCATGAAGGCGATGATCCTCGCCGCCGGCCGCGGCGAGCGGCTGCGGCCGCTTACCGAGCGCACGCCGAAGCCGCTGGTCGTGGCCGGCGGCAAGGCGCTGATCGACTGGCATCTCGGGCGCCACGCCGCAGCCGGCCTGCGCGAAGCGGTCATCAACGTGTCGCACCTTGCCGAGCAGATCGTCGCGCACGTCGGCGACGGCGCGCGCTACGGCATGCGCATCACCTTTTCGCGCGAAGCACAGCCGCTCGAGACTGCCGGCGGCATCGCGCAGGCGCGCGCGCTGCTCGGCGAGGAACCCTTCCTGCTGGTGAACTCCGACATCTATTGCGAGTGCGACTTTGCAGCCCTGCGGGCCCTACACCTCGGCGCCAAGCTGGCACATCTCGTCCTGGTTCCCAACCCCGCGCACCATGCCGAAGGCGATTTCACCCTCGACGCGGGGATGGTCGGCAACGGCGCGCCGCCGCGCTACACTTATGCAGGCGTAGCGATCATGTCGCCGGCGATGGTCGCCGGCGTGCGCGCAGGAGACAAGGCGCCGCTCGGGCCGCTGCTGCGGCAGGCGGCGGATGCGCGCAGGCTGGCCGGCGAGCTCTACCGCGGCCTGTGGACCGATGTCGGAACGCTCGCGCGGCTGGACGAACTCAACACCCTGCTCTCGAAACGATGAACCTGACTGAAAACCTTGCCGCATACCGCCTCCGGCGGGAGCGACTGGCGAAGGCGATCGGCGCCGGCGTGGCCGTGGTGCCGACCGCCCCCGAGCGCATCCGCAACCGCGACACGCACTATCCGTACCGCTTCGACAGCCACTTCTACTACCTCACCGGCTTTCCGGAGCCCGAGGCCGTCCTCGTCCTGGCGCCCGGAAAAACCATCCTCTTCTGCCGCGAGAAGGACGTCGAGCGCGAGATCTGGGACGGCTTCCGCTACGGTCCGCCGGCGGCGCGCGAGCGCTTCGGCTTCGACGAGGCGCATCCGATCGACGAGCTCGACGAAGCGCTCGCCGGCCTGCTCGAGAACCAGCCCGCGCTGTTCTATCCGGTGGGCGCCGACGCCGGCTGGGACCAGCGCGCGATGGGCTGGCTGAACGCGGTTCGCGCGAAGGCGCGCGCCGGCACCGCCGCCCCCGACCGCGTGCAGGACGTGCGGGCGCTGATCGACGAGATGCGGCTGGTGAAGGATGCGCAGGAGCTCGCCGTCATGCGGCGCGCGGCGCGCATCTCGGCCGGCGCGCACCGCCGCGCGATGCAGCAGACGCGGCCCGGCCGCAACGAGTACGAGGTCGAGGCCGAGCTGCTGTACGAGTTCCGCCGCAACGGCGCGCAGTTCCCGGCCTACTGGCCGATCGTCGCCGGCGGCGCCAACGCCTGCGTGCTGCACTACGTGTTCAACGACGCGCCGCTGCGCGACGGCGACCTGCTGCTGATCGACGCCGGCTGCGAGCTCGACGGCTACGCCTCGGACATCACGCGCACGTTCCCGGTCAACGGCCGCTTCCAGCCCGCGCAGCGCGACCTGTATGAAGTCGTGCTGGCAGCGCAGCGCGCGGCGATCGCCGCGGTGAAGCCCGGCAAGGCGTGGAACGACCCGCACGACAGCGCAGTGCGCGTCCTGGCGCAGGGCATGCTCGATCTGAAGCTGCTTTCCGGCACGCTCGACGCCGTGCTCGAGAAGGAGACCTACAAGCGCTTCTACATGCACCGCACCGGGCACTGGCTCGGCCTCGACGTGCACGACGCCGGCGAGTACAAGCGCTCGGGCAAGTGGCGCGCGCTCGCGCCCGGCATGACGCTGACCGTCGAGCCCGGGCTGTACGTGCGCGCGGCGGACGACGTGCCGCCGGCGCTGCACAACATCGGCGTGCGCATCGAGGACGACGTCGCGGTCACCGCCGACGGCTGCGAGGTGATCACCGCGGAGGCGCCCAAGACGGTCGACGATATCGAAGCGCTGATGCGCGATGCCCGCGGCCGCGCCTGATGTCCTGATCCGGGGGGCGGGCCCGGTCGGCTGCGCGCTGGCGCTGGCCCTGGCGGATTCGAATTTAAGAATAAAAGTTGTTGAAAAAAAACCGGGCCACGCCGGCTTTCGCCCGATCACCCTTTCCTATGCAAGCCGCCTGATCCTCGAGCGCGTCGGCGGCTGGGAGGGCCTGCCGGTAACGCCGATCGACACCATCCTCGTCTCCCAGGCCGGCGGCTTCGGTCGCACGCAGATGGGAGCGGCCGATGCCGGGGTGCCGCACCTCGGGTATGTGCTGGACTATTCCGCCCTGGCGGCGGCCCTGCGGGCCAAGGTCTCGCCCTTTCTAATAGATAAAGAGGTCGAACCCAGGTGCACCGTGTACGCCGAAGGCGTGGCGCGGGATGCAGAGGAAACCCGATACCAGCAGGACGCAGTCGTTGCCCTGGTCAAGACGGAACCGCCGGCGGAGGCGGCCGCGTATGAGCGCTTTACGGCGGAAGGCCCGCTTGCTCTGCTCCCCTTGCAAGGGCGCTACGCAGTCGTGTGGAGCGCGAGCCCGCAGCGCGCCGCGCAACTCGCCGGCATGGCCGAGCCCGAATTCCTCGCCGCACTGGCGGCGGCGGCCGGCCGGCGGCCCGGCCGCCCGCTCGCGGTGGAGGCGCGCACGGTGCATCCGCTCGCGCTGCGGGTACGGCCGGCGCGCGTCGAAGGCCGCGCGGTCTATATAGGCAACGCCGCGCAGACGCTGCACCCTGTCGCGGGCCAGGGCCTCAACCTCGGCTTGCGCGACGCATGGGAGCTAGCGCAAATGTGGCGAGATGCGCAAGACCCCGGCGACGCTTCGTTGCTCGCACGCTACGCCGCGCGCCGGCGTCTCGACGCCGCGGCAACTATTCGCGCCACCGACTGGATGGCAAAGGGTTTTGTCGGCACCGATCGCCTGGCGCGGCTCGCGCGCGGCGCGGCGCTGACTGCGCTGGACGTGCTGCCGGGCCCGCGCCGCTTCTTCGCGCGGCGCATGATTTACGGTCCGTCCGCGCTGCCGTAAAAGAATCGAGATAAAATTCCGCTTCCCCATGAAGATCGGCGCCCATCCGATGCGCAACGGCTTGTTCGTCGCTCCGATGGCCGGCATCACCGATCGTCCGTTCCGGCGCATCGCGCGCCGCATGGGCGCCGCGCTGGCGGCGTCCGAGATGATCTCCGCGCGCCCCGAGCTGCGCGAGTCGCGCAAGACCCGGCTGCGCCAGGACCACGCCGGCGAGCCCGGCCCCATCTCGGTGCAGATCGCCGGCGGCGAGCCGGCGATGCTGGCGGAGGCGGCGCGCTACAACGCCGGCCTCGGCGCCGACATCATCGACATCAACATGGGATGCCCGGCGAAGAAGGTCTGCAACGTGCAGGCCGGCTCGGCGCTGCTCGAGGATGAGGCGCTGGTCGCGCGCATCCTGCAGGCGGTGGTGGCCGCGGCCGGCGTGCCGGTGACGCTGAAGATCCGCACCGGGCCGGCGCGCGAGCGGCGCAACGCGGTGCGGATCGCGCGCATCGCCGAGGACGCCGGCATCCAGGCGCTCGCGATCCATGGCCGCACCCGCGCCTGCATGTTCGAGGGCCGCGCCGAATACGACACCATCGCCGAGGTCAAGTCGCGCGTGCGCATTCCGGTCATCGCCAACGGCGACGTCGAGACGCCCGAGGACGCGAAGCGCGTGCTCGAGCTGACCGGCGCCGACGGCATCATGGTGGGACGGGCCGCGCAAGGCCGGCCCTGGCTGTTCCGCACCATCGCCCACTATCTGGAGACCGGCGAGACGCTGCCGCCGCCGGCCGCGCCCGAAATCGGTGCGCTGCTGAAGGAGCACCTCGAAGGCCTGTACGACCTCTACGGCGCGGAGCAAGGCGCGCGCGTCGCGCGCAAGCACATCGGCTGGACGGTGCGCGAGCTGCCCGGCGGCGAGGCGTTCCGCGGCCAGGTGGTGCGCATCGACAACGCCGATGCGCAGTACTCCGCAGTGAACGACTATTTCGCTAAACTCGCCGCATGAGCCGAAGCAACGAGCTCGCCGACTGCGTCAAGCGCTCGCTCGAGCGCTACTTCAAGGACATGGACGGCGAGAAGCCGACCTCGATCTACGAGATGGTGCTGAAGAACATCGAGAAGCCGATGATCGAGACGGTGCTCGGCCAGGCCAAGGGCAACCAGACCCTCGCCGCCGAGATGCTCGGCATCAACCGCAACACGCTGCGCAGCAAGATGCAGCAGCTGCGGATCAAGGGTTGACTGCCTAATTAGTGGGGAAAATCCAGCGGGCCCTGATCAGCGTCTCGGAGAAGGCCGGGGTCGTTGACTTCGCCAGGGCGCTCGCCGCGCTCGGCATCCAGATCCTCTCCACCGGCGGCACCGCCCAGCTGCTCGCCAAGGAAGGCATCGCGGTGACCGAGGTCTCGGCGCACACCGGCTTCCCGGAGATGCTGGACGGCCGCGTCAAGACCCTGCACCCCAAGATCCACGGCGGCCTGCTCGCGCGGCGCGACGACCCGGCGCACATGAGCACGCTCAAGAGCGCCGGCATCCCGGCCATCGACCTGCTGGTGGTCAACCTGTACCCGTTCCAGGCCACTGTGGCCGACCCCGACTGCCGCTTCGAAGACGCGGTGGAGAACATCGACATCGGCGGCCCGGCCATGCTGCGTTCCGCAGCGAAGAACCATTCCGGCGTCGCCGTAGTGGTCGATCCGGCCGACTACCAGCGCGTGCTGGAGGAAATCCGCTCGGCGGGAAGCGTGTCCGATGCCACGCGCTTCGAGCTGGCGAAAAAGGTGTTCGCCCACACTTCCGCATACGATGGTGCGATCGCCAACTACCTCTCCTCTCTCGACGCCCAGCGCAAGCGCGGGGAGTACCCGGCGACGCTGAGCCTGCAGCTCCACAAGCTGCAGGACCTGCGCTACGGCGAGAACCCGCACCAGAGCGCCGCCTTCTACCGCGACGACCGTCCGGTAGCCGGCTCGCTCGCGTCATTTCGCCAGGTGCAGGGCAAGGAGCTCTCGTACAACAACATCGCCGACTCCGATGCGGCGTGGGAGTGCGTGAAGAGCTTCGCCGAGCCGGCCTGCGTGATCGTCAAGCACGCCAATCCGTGCGGCGTCGCCGTCGGGTCGACCCTCGCCGAGGCCTACGACAAGGCGTTCAAGACCGACCCGACCTCGGCCTTCGGCGGCATCCTCGCCTTCAACCGCGCGCTCGACGCGGCGACCGCGGAAGCGGTCTCCAAGCAGTTCGCCGAGGTGGTGATCGCGCCGCGCGTCGAGGCCGACGCGCAGAAGGTATTCGCGAAGAAGGCCAACGTGCGAGTGCTGGAGATCCCGCTCGCGCATGATTCTCAGGCGCACGATTACAAGCGCGTCGGTGGCGGCGTTCTGGTGCAGACGAGCGATGCGACCATCACGGACCGCAAGGACATGAAGGTGGTTACAAAGAAAAAGCCATCAGAGTCGCAGTGGAGCGATCTGTTGTTCGCCTGGCGCGTGGCCCGCTTCGTCAAGTCGAATGCGATCGTGTTCTGCGGCGGCGGCATGACGCTCGGCGTGGGCGCCGGGCAGATGAGCCGCGTCGACAGCGCGCGCATCGCCTCGATCAAGGCCGACAACGCCGGCCTCAAGCTGGCCGGCTCGGTGGTCGCCTCCGACGCGTTCTTCCCGGTCCGCGACGGGCTCGACGTGGTGGTCAAGGCCGGAGCGGCGGCGGTGATCCAGCCCGGCGGCAGCATGCGCGACGACGAGGTCATCGCAGCGGCCGACGAGCACGGGGTTGCCATGGTGCTCACCGGCGTCAGACACTTCCGCCACTGACATGAAGCTTCTCGTCATCGGAGGCGGCGGACGCGAGCACGCGCTGGCGTGGAAGCTGGCGCAGAGCAAGCGCGTGCAGAAGGTCTACGTCGCGCCGGGCAACGGCGGCACGGCGACCGAGGACGGCCTGGAGAACGTCGATCTGTCGAAGGTCGAGGACCTGGTCGCTTTCGCGAAGAAGAACGAGGTCTACCTCACCGTGGTGGGGCCCGAGGCGCCGCTCTCGGCGGGCGTGGTCGACGCCTTCCAGGCCGCCGGCCTGAAGATCTTCGGCCCGACGCGCGCGGCGGCGCAGCTCGAGGCGTCGAAGGACTTCGCCAAGTCGTTCATGGTGCGCCACAAGCTGCCGACTGCCCTGCACCGCACCTTCACCGACGCCGCCGAAGCGAAGGCCTTCGTGACGAAGCGCGGCGCGCCGATCGTGGTGAAGGCCGACGGCCTCGCCGCCGGCAAGGGCGTGGTGGTCGCGACCAGCGTGCAGGAGGCGACCGACGCCATCGACTCGATGCTGACGCAGAACAAGTTCGGCGCCGCCGGCGCGCGTGTCGTGATCGAGGAGTTCCTCGAAGGCGAAGAGGCGAGCTTCATCGTCATGTGCGACGGCACGCACGTGCTGGCGCTCGCCACCAGCCAGGACCACAAGCGCCTGAAGGACGGCGACCAGGGCCCGAACACCGGCGGCATGGGCGCCTACTCGCCGGCGCCGGTGGTGACGCCGAAGATCCATTCGCGCGTGATGCGCGAGATCATCCAGCCCGCCGTGCAGGGGATGGCGAGCGACGACGTGCCCTATACCGGGTTCCTCTATGCCGGGCTGATGATCGACAAGGCCGGCAACCCGAAGACGCTCGAGTTCAACTGCCGCCTGGGGGATCCGGAAACGCAACCGATCCTCGTGCGCTTGAAATCGGACCTGCTCGACCTGGTGGAGCACGCGCTCGAGGGCGCGCTCGACCAGGCCGAGGCGGACTGGGACCGGC
>DASUZH010000493.1:0-8720 GCA_036376975.1 Burkholderiales bacterium
CCTGCAAGGAAACCTATCCGGCGCCGTGATCACAGTTCCTGCGTACTTCGACGATGCGCAGCGGCAGGCGACCAAGGACGCCGGCAAGCTTGCCGGCCTGAACGTGCTCAGGCTGCTGAACGAACCGACCGCGGCCGCGATCGCCTACGGACTGGAAAACGCGGCCGAGGGCGTCTATGCAGTGTACGACCTCGGCGGCGGCACGTTCGACCTGTCGATCCTCAAGCTGTCACGCGGCGTGTTCGAGGTGGTGGCCACCAGCGGCGACTCGATGCTCGGCGGCGACGACTTCGACCAGCGCCTGTTCTGCTGGGCGGTGGAGAAGGCGAAGCTGCCGCCGCTCGACGCGCGCGACATGCGCCTGCTGCAGATGAAGGCGCGCGAGGCGAAAGAGCAGCTCACCTTCCACGGCGAGGCGCCGATCACGGCCAAGCTGTCGAGCGGCGAGCTGGTGGACCTGGCGATCGATTCGGAGACCTTCTGCAGCATCACGCAGACCCTGGTCAACAAGACGCTCGGCCCGGTGCGCAAGGCGCTGCGCGACGCCGGCCTGACGGTCGACGACATCAAGGGCGTGGTGATGGTGGGCGGCGCGACCCGCATGCCGCAGGTGCAGCGCGCGGTGGCCGAGTTCTTCCGCCGCGACCCGCTCAACAACCTGGACCCGGACAAGGTGGTGGCGCTTGGCGCCGCGATGCAGGCCAACGTGCTCGCCGGCAACAAGCCGCAGGGCGAGGACTGGCTGCTGCTCGACGTGATTCCGCTGTCTCTCGGCGTCGAGACGATGGGCGGCCTGGCCGAGAAGATCATTCCGAGAAACACCACCATCCCGGCGGCGAAGGCGCAGGAGTTCACCACTTTCAAGGACGGCCAGACCGGCATGAGCTTCCACGTCGTGCAGGGCGAGCGCGAGCTGGTCGCCGACTGCCGCTCGCTGGCGCGCTTCGACCTGAAAGGCATTCCGCCGATGGCGGCGGGCGCAGCGCGCGTGCGCGTCACCTACCAGGTCGACGCCGACGGCCTGCTGCACGTCTCGGCGCGCGAAAGCACCTCCGGCGCGGAAGCATCGGTTGCGGTCAAGCCGTCCTACGGCCTGGCCGACGCCGACATCGAGCGCATGCTGCGCGATTCCTTCGAGCACGCGAAGGAAGACATGCACGCTCGTGCTCTCTCCGAGTACCGTGTGGATGGCCAGCGCCTCATCGAAGCGACGCGGTCTGCCCTGTCCGTGGACGCGCGCTTGCTGCGACCGGAGGATCGCAAGGAGATAGACGAGCGGATCGTTGCGCTCGAGAAGCTGCTCAAGGGCAGCGACCACCGCGCGATCAAGCAGGCGGTCGACGCGCTGAACCGCGCCACCGAGGAATTCGCGCAGCGCCGCATGGACGAGGGCATCCGCCGCGCGCTTTCCGGCAAGAAGATCGGCAGCCTCTGATGCCGAAGCTGAAGGTGCTGCCGCATGCCACGCTCTGCCCGCAAGGCGTGGTGCTGGACGTGCAGCCCGGAAAATCGATCTGCGACACGCTGCTCGACAACCACATCGACATCGAGCATGCCTGCGAGAAATCCTGCGCCTGCACCACCTGCCACGTGGTGGTGCGCCAGGGCTTCGACTCGCTGGACGACGCCGAGGAAAAGGAAGAAGACCTGCTCGACAAGGCGTGGGGCCTCGAGGCGACCTCGCGCCTCTCCTGCCAGGCGAAGGTGGCCGACGCTGACCTCGTGATCGAGATTCCGAAGTACACGATCAACTACGAAAGGGAAGGGGGCGGAAAGAAATGAAATGGACTGACACCCGGGAGATCGCCATCGCCCTGTGTGACAAATTTCCGGATGTCGACCCGAAAACGATCCGCTTCACCGACTTGCACAAGTGGGTGATGTCGCTACCCGGGTTCGGCGACGACCCCAACCGCAGCGGCGAGAAGATCCTCGAGGCGATACAGATGGCCTGGATCGACGAAGCGGAGTAGGATTTTCGGTATGCGGACCGCCGTCCTGATCCTCTGCCTTGCCTTCGCCTCCCTGGCGCAGGCCCAGGTCTACCGCTGGGTCGACGCCAAGGGCACGGTGCACTATTCGAGCGAGAAACCGCCCGCCGGGGTGGAGGCGAAGGTGCTCAACATCGACGCCAAGGCGGGGCCGGCGTCGCCCGATACCCTCGATTGCTACACCCTGCGCTGCCAGGGCGAGCGACTCGAGCAGCGCCTGGCGCGGCGCGAGGAAATGCTGGCGCAGGATGCGGCGCTGCGCGCGGCCGCCGCGCCGAAGCGCTGGAACGGCCTCGACTTCCGCAACTACATCCGGATCAGCCGCGGCATGACGGAAGGCGAGATGCTCGGCATCGCCGGACCGCCCGACCTGGCGGTGCGCGACGACTGGTCGATCCGCACCTACACCTACATGCCGACGGTGTCCGACCCGTTCACCACCACCATCTCCATCGTCAGCGGCCGCGTCTCCGGCCTGGAGCGCGTCCGCAAGTTCTAAGGCAGGCCGTAGTCACTTGCCGCGCAGCGATCCCCAGAGCTGGTCGAGCCGCGTATAGCGGCCGCAGCCGGTGACGTAGAACTTGTACTGCAGGGCGTTCTTCTTGTAGTAGTCCTGATGGTAGTCCTCGGCCGGCCAGAACTGGCTGGCCGCGCTGATCGGGGTCAGGATCGGCTGGCGAAACGGCTTCGCCTTCTCCCATTTCGCTTTCGAGGCTTCGGCGAGCCGCTTCTGCTCCTCGCCGTAGTAGAAGATCTCCGGGCGGTACTGCGAGCCGGAGTCGCAGAACTGGCGGTCTCGCACCGTCGGGTCGTGGTTGACCCAGAACACGTCGAGCAGCTTGTCGTAGCTGACCTTGGCCGGGTCGAAGGTCACCTCGACCACCTCCGTGTGGCCGGTGACGCCGCGAGACACCTGGTCGTACGTCGGGTGCTTCGTCTTGCCGCCCATGTAGCCGGAAACGGCCGAGATCACGCCGGGCACCTTCTCGAACGCTTCCTCGGTGCACCAGAAGCAGCCGCCGGCAAAAGCCGCCTTCTGCAGGTTCTGAGAAAAAACTGTTGCTGGAAACACCAGCAGGAGGAAGGCCAAGACTCTCATTTTCCGAGCTCCTTGAGGACGGCGTCGATGACCGGTTGGTCGCGCAAGCATAGCCGGACATTACGCAGCCGTGCCTGCCGCGCCGCCGCCAGGTAGGCGCGGGCGCAGATGTCGAGCGGCACGGCGAAGATGCCGCTCGACACCGCCGGAAAGGAAACGTCGCCCCAGCCGCGGTCGGCGGCGCACCTCCAGACGGATACCAGCGCCTGAACCAGCTTGCGCTCCTCGTCGCCCTCGCCGAAGCGCGGGCCGACGGCATGGATCACGCCCTTGAACGGCAGCTTGCCGGCGGTGGTCGCCACCGCCGAGCCGGTCGCGAACGGCCCGTGGCTGCGCACCAGGCGGTCGGACTCCTCCTGCAGGGCGGTGCCGGCGGCGCGGGCGATGATGCCGGCCACGCCGCCGCCGTGCGCGAGGTGGCCGTTGGCGGCGTTCACGATCGCCTCTACCGGCTCGGCGAGCAGGTCGCCGCGTACGACGCGAAACGCGCAGCCCGCCGCGCTCTGCTCCCGGTGCAGCTCCTGCGCCGTGGCCGCTACTCGATCTTCGCCTTCGCGCGCAGGCCCTTCACCAGCTCCTCGAGGCGGGCCTGCACCAGCTGCTGCTGCAGCCGCGGCCGCACGTCGGCGAGCGCGGGGAATTTCACCGGGCGCACGTCGTCGAGCTGGATGACGTGGAAGCCGAAGCGCGTGCGCACCGGCGCCTCGGAGTACTTGCCTTTCTCCAGCTTGACCATCGCGTCGGAGAAGGCCTTGTCGAAGGCGCCGGGCACGTTCCAGTCGAGGTCGCCGCCGCGCTGCGCGGTGCCGCCGTCCTTCGAGTTCTTGCTCGCCAGCTCGTCGAATTTGCCGCCCTTTTTCAGCTCGGCAATCATGCCCTTCGCCTGGTCCTCGCTCTCCACCAGGATGTGGCGCGCGCGGTACTCCTTGTCGCCGGCCTGCGACTTGACGCGCTCGTACTCCTTCTGCAGCTCGGCGTCGGTGACCGGGTGCTTGGCGACCCAGTCGCGGATGTACGCGCCTACGATGACTTCCTGGCGCGCGATGTCGAGCTGCGCCTGCACTTCGGCGCTCTTCACCAGGCCGCTGCGCTGCGCTTCCTGGGCGATCACCTCGCGGTTGATCAGCTCCTCGCGCATCACCGCGCGCATCTGCTCGTTGTCCTGGCCGCCGCGGGCCTGCTGCTGGCGCACCATCACGTCGAGACGCGAGCGCGGCACCGCGACGCCGTTGACGGTGGCGATCGCCCCCGCCGCCGGCTTGGCCGCGGCCTTGGCCGCGGGTTTGGCGGCCGGCTTGCTGTCGGCCTGCGCGAGCGCCAGCGCGGGCGCGGCGAACGTGATTGCGGCGAGGAGACGGAGTTTCATTGCTTTCCTTTCGTTTCTTCCGGGCTGCGCGCGCTGATCGCGAGCGCGTGGATGGGATCGTGCATCAGCTCGCCGAGCGCCTGGTACACCATGCGGTGGCGCTCGACGGTGGAACGGCCGGCGAAGCGCGCCGAGACGATGGCGAGGCGCCAGTGGGTGTTGCCGCCGGGCCGCGCGCCGGCATGACCGGCGTGCTGCGCGCTCTCGTCGACCAGGTCGAGGTCGAGCGGCTCGAGCGCCGCCAGGCGCTCGCGGATCGTCTGCGCCACGCTGCTCACGGCTTCTCGTCGATGTGCTTGGCGAGGAACAGCGCCTGCACCACGACGAACACCAGCATCAGCCCCATGCCGCCGAACAGCTTGAAATTGACCCACAGGTCGGTGGAGAAGTTATAGGCCACGTAGAGGTTCGCCGCTCCCATGAAGGCGAAGAAGCCGATCCAGCTCCAGTTCAGGCGCGTCCAGATCGGCTCGGGCAGCTGCACCTGCTCGGACAGCATGGCGCGGATCAGGTTCCGGCGGAACAGCAGCACGGCGCCGGCGAGCACCGCGCAGAACAGCCAGTACAGCACGGTCGGCTTCCACTTGATGAAGGTCTCGTCCTGCAGCAGCAGCGTGGCGCCGCCGAACACGGCGATGATGGCGAGGCTCGCCCACAGCATCGGCTCGACCTTCTTGCCGCGCAGCTTGAGCCAGCCGACCTGCGCGAAGCTGGCGGCGATCGCCACGCCGGTGGCGACGTAGATGTCGGCGAGCTTGAAGGCGACGAAGAACAGGATGACCGGAAGCAGGTCGAACAGGAACTTCATGTGAGGCCGATTTTACTAGGCTTTTGAGGCGGCTTTGGCCGCTACTTCCACGCGCCGACTGCCTTGCGCGCGGCGTCGTTGCCCGGGCGTACGACCAGCCCGCTGGTGGAGACGCTGACGACGTATTCCGCGCCCTCGGCCATCGGCACGAAGGCGGCGCTGCCGTAGAGCGCGTCGGCGAGCGGCAGATACTCGTGCACGCTCTTCACCATCGCCCAGAAGTCGACCGCAGTGCGATCGGCGAGGCCATGCACGGTGCGCTTCGCCTCGCGCTCCTTGTCGAGGTCGGTGTAGCGCCCGGACAGGCGCTCGAGCCGGTAGACGGTGTCGAAGCCGGCGATGGTGGCGATCGGCCGCCATTTCAGCAGGCGCGCATCGATCTGCCATTCGTCGCCGTACAGCTCGTAGCTGCGCGCCGGCGCGCTCTTCGCCTGCACGACGACCGCGTAGTGGGTCGGGCCGAGCTGGCGCGTGGTGACGCGCGCCGCCTCCTGCTCCTGGGTCAGGCGGTTGTAGGTGCGCAGGCTGGCCGCGGCGAGCGCCGCGCCGATGCCGAGCGCGATCACCAGGGCGGCGGTCAGCATCAGCAGCGTGCCGGTGGCGATCTTGAGGTCGATCAGGCGGCGGATGCCGGCCATGGCAAGCGGCATCGACAGCAGCCCGCCCAGCACGGTAAAGCCGGCCAGGAGGTACTGCGGCTCGAGCCCCGCGAGAAAATCGATCATGGTGTCAGCAGCTCCCGCTTGCGATGCCAGTCGATGATTGCTTCGGTCGGATACTCGCGAAAGCGGCGGTCGCCCTTGCGCTGCTTCGGCACCTGCGCCCAGTTCGCCTTCGAGCCGAGAAAGATGTATTGATGCTGCGGCGGGAGCGGAAGTTTCGTGTCGATCGCGGAAGCGAAGGGATAGATCCATTCGGGCCATCGCCGGTCCCACACCCAAAGGGCGCTCGCGCAGTGCGGACAGAAATGGCGCTCGCCGCCGCCGCGCTTCGCCCGGTAGGCCCGGGTCCTGCCTTTCACTTTCAGGCTGTCGGCGCGCCCCATGATGTTGATCGCATAACCGCCGCCGCCGGCCGTCTTGCGGCAGATGCTGCAGTAGCACCACATGTAGGGGCAGGGCGTTTCCGAGCGTACGGAAAAGCGCACCGCGCCGCAGTGGCAGGAGCCTTTGAGCAGCATGCGATTAATATACCCCGCAACCCCGGGAGGACCCCTGCCAAGCAGTTCACGTAGAGCGCTCGCGCTGTACCTCGGCGTCGTCCAGTTCTTCTTCGCGACGACGTGGACGATCTACGTCCTCTACCTGCCGCAGCTCGCCGCCCAGGCCGGCATCGACAAGCGCTGGGTGCCGTGGATCCTCGTCGCCGACCAGCTGATATTCGCGGTGATGGACGTGATCGCCGGATTCTGGATCGACCGCGTGCGCGCCGGCCTCGGGCGCTACGGCGGATGGATCCTCGGCGTCACCGTCATCTCCGGCTTGGCCTTCCTGAGCATGGGCCTGTTTGCCGTAAACGCAGGAATTCTTCTGACCTCGTTGATAGTGTGGGCGGTGACATCCTCGGCGTTACGCTCTCCACCGTGGGCGCTGCTCGGCCGCTACGCCGCGACGCCATCGCTGCCGTGGCTCTCGGCCCTGGTGCTGACCGGCAACGCGGTCGCCGCGGCCATGGCGCCGTACCTTGGCATCGCGTTGCGCGGCGTCAGTCCCACGCTGCCTTTCCTGCTTTCCACTGCGACTCTGGTGGCCGCGGTGCTTGGTTTGGTGATGGCGGAACGGCGGAGCGTGCGGAGCGAAGCGGCAGCGGCCGAGGTGTCGAAGGAAGATCCCTGGCGCATCGCGCTGTTCTTCGCCGCGCTGCTGCTGCTCGCGCTGGGCTTCCAGATCCACTTCTCGCTCAACTCCGCGCCGCAGTACCTGCGCTTCGCGGGCGCGGACGACCTGCCGTGGCTGATGCCGGTGTTCTGGATCGGCTTCAACCTCCTCATGTTCCCGGCGGCCGGCGTAGTGGCGCGCCTCGGCACGGTGCGGACGATGGCGCTCGCCGGTGCGCTTGGCGCGCTGGCCGCGCTTGCCGCGGTGCTTGCGCCGGGGCCGGCCGCGCTGGTCGGCGCGCAGCTCGCCGCCGGCGGGGCGTGGGGAGCGGCAAGCGTTGCGGCCTATTCGGCTGCGATCGCCTTTGGCCGCACCGGCAGGGAAGGGCGCTTCCTCGGCACGCTGTTCGCGATGCTCGCGCTCGCGGCGTTCGTGCGCATCGGCCTGGTCGCGAGCGGCCTTGCCCTCGACCCTGCGCTCAGGACGCTCCTGCCGTGGTTGCCGCAGACGGCCTGGCTCCTCGCGGCGCTGCTATTGGCTTGCGCTCTGCGTCCAGCAGGCGCGTCCCGTCCGGCGTGACGTAGAAGCGCCGCCAGAGCTTTCCCTCCGCGAGCGCCTCGACCGTCCAGTAGCAGCGGCCTCTCAGCTCGAGGGTGCGCTCGAGCAGCAGCGCGTACTGGACCACCACGCCGGTCTTGTGCGCGGCCTCGGCCCAGGCTTCGGTTTCCGGCAGGAACTTCACTTTGGTCACCGCGCGGCGCAGCGGCATGTTGCCTTCGTCCGGGTAGTCGCAGGCTTGCGCAAGACCCGCGCACCAAAACAGAGCGATCGCTATTCCAATTCGGTGCATCGGGTTTCGGACCGTAAGCGGAGAAACGGCGGAAAAGTCTTTACGGCCATAAGCATAGCGCCTTGCCCGGCGCGTGGCATACCTCTTGCGCTTAACCGTTCCGGGAGGTCGCCGGTCACCCCGGAGACTGGTCATCAATAGCTAAGGAAGGAACCTGCAATGGCAAAACGACGCGTGGTGCTGAAGGCGCTGTCGATGGCGGCCGCCGTGGCGGCGATTGGGCTCGGCTCGGGTTCGCTGTACGCGCAGCAGAAGACGGTCAAGATCGGCGTGCTGCATTCGCTCTCCGGGACGATGGCGATCAGCGAGACGGTGCTGAAGGACACGGTGCTGATGGCGGTGGACGAGATCAACGCCAAGGGCGGCGTGATGGGCTACAAGATCGAGCCCGTCGTCGTCGATCCGGCCTCGAATTGGCCGCTGTTCGCCGAGAAGGCGCGCCAGCTCATCACCCAGGACAAGGTCGCCGTCACCTTCGGCTGCTGGACCTCGGTGTCGCGCAAATCCGTGCTGCCGGTGTTCGAGGAACTCAATTCGCTGCTGTTCTACCCGGTGCAGTACGAAGGCGAGGAGATCTCGAAGAACGTGTTCTACACGGGCGCCGCGCCCAACCAGCAGGCGATCCCGGCGGTCGAGTACCTCATGTCCAAGGACGGCGGCTCCGCGAAGCGCTGGGTGCTGCTCGGCACCGACTACGTGTACCCGCGCACCACCAACAAGATCCTGCGCGCGTTCCTGAAGTCGAAGGGCGTCGCCGACGCCGACATCATGGAGGACTACACGCCGTTC
>DASUZH010000494.1:0-9415 GCA_036376975.1 Burkholderiales bacterium
GACCTCGGCGCCGCGATGACGCGCGCCGCGACCGAGATCTCGCGCGAGAACCCGGAGCAGCTTTTCGTCACCGCTTTCGCCGGCATCCTCGACGTGCGCACCGGCATGCTCGAGTGCTGCAACGCCGGTCATGAGCCGCCTTACGTCCTCACTGGCGGCGGCACCCTGGAGCGCCTGCCGAACGCCGGCGGGCCGCCGCTGTGCACGCTGGACGAGTTCGAGTACGCCACCGCGTACCGCGAGCTGCGTGCGGGCGACGGCCTGCTGGTGCTGAGCGACGGCGTGACCGAGGCGATGAACGAGCGGCACGCGCTGTACGGGGCGCACCAGCTCGAGCTGGCGCTCAAGTTCGCGCGCGCCGGCGCGGCGCCGGCCGAGGTGGTCGGCGCGGTGCGCGAGGACGTGCGACGCTTTGTCGGCAATGCGCTCGCCTCCGACGACCTCACGCTACTGATGCTGCGATGGAGCGGCGCGCCGGCGGACGCCGGCGCGGGCGACGACTCAGCGGACGCTGATCTCGACGCGCCGGTTGCGGGGCTCCTCGACCCCGTCGGCGGTAGGAACTAGCGGATCGCGCTCGCCGCGCCCGGCGGCGCGGATGCGCGCCGGCGGAATGCCCAGGGTGAGCATCTCCTCGCGCATTCTCTCGGCGCGCTGTAGCGACAGCGCGTCGTTTTCGGCGTCGCCGCCGACGCGGTCGGTATGGCCGATCACCAGGATGTCCGGCGCGGGGCGGCGGCGCAGCTCGTCGAGCACGCGCTGCATCTCGCCCTTCGATTCGTCGGTCAGCTCGTCGGTGCCGGTGACGAAATACAACAGGAAGGAAGTCGGCCGCGCCGGGATCGCGGCGAGCGCCATGCCGAAGTCGCGCCGCACTTCCTCGGCGTTGAACGGCTCGGAGCTGGTGACCGTCTTGCCCTGCGCCCGGGTGGCGGCATAGGCGGTATTGAGCGTGGTCTTCTTGCCGTCGCGCTCGACGATGACGGTGCCGATATGCCCGTTGATCCCGGGCAGCAGCACCACCGCTTCTTCAGGGCCCGACGACTGGCCGAACAGGATCGCCAGCGCGAGGCCCGCGCTGACGAGTAGTACCTCCATCGTTCAGTCGGCGACCCTGACGACGAACTCGGTGCCGCGCACGCCCATGATGCTCGACGGGGTACGGATGCGCATCGACTCCGGCGACTGCTTCACCATCTTGCCGGAAACCACGGCGAGCGAGCCCTTGTTGAGCGAGGCGTCGAACTCGCCGGCGTGGGTGGTCGTGTCGAAGCGGTACTTGTTGATCACCAGCACGCTGTTCGGGCCGGCGGAGAACAGGCTGTTGTCGAGGAAGGTGATGCCGACCGCGCCGTCGGCGCCGGTCACTACGGTGTCCGCCTGGCGCAGCTGCATGCCGGCGGTGACGGGCAGCTTCTTGCCCCCGCGCTCGACGTGGGCCGCGCCCTTCACCGTCTTGATCTCCCCTACGTCGCTCGCCGACACTGCGGTCGCGAACACCAGGGCTGCCACTGCCATCATCCAACGCATATGTGCTCCCTTCTTATCGTTCAGTCCAACCCCCCTACCAGGCAAATCTTATAATGCCCCCCGCTCCTTAGGGGCCATGAGCTGTGGAAAATTCACCCCCCGAACAATCTACGATGATTGTCGCCCGCCTCGACCGGATGCGGGTTTTAAGGGCCTTTTTGGAGGCTTTTTGCGCATCCGCAGGGGTCGGCAGGAATTCGTGCCTGCGCCTCAATCTGGTGCTCGAGGAGCTGTTCACGAATACCGTGCGGCACGGCCATGGCGGGGATTGCGATGCCCCGGTCTGGGTCAGCCTGGTCAGGCAAGGCGAGCAGGTGCGCGTGACCTACGAGGACACCGCGCCGCCGTTCAACCCTTATGCGAGGCTCGCGACCGCCTCGCCCGATACCTCGCTCGAGATGCGCAAGCCCGGCGGGCTGGGGGTGCTGCTGACCAAGGAAATGGCGGCCGCGAAGGACTACGCCTACCTGTTCGGGCGCAACCGGATCCGGCTGTCCCTCGCGGCCTGACCGCCTTCAGTCGTCGCGCGAAATCCTCCAGATCACGCCGGTGCCCGGAATCTGCACCAGCGGCGCGTTGGCGGGGTTGACGAACATCGACGCCGGCTCGGAGCCGCCCGGGTCGCGCACCGCGCCGTAATCCACCAGGTAAGCCGCGCCGTCCGGCCCGAAGCGCAGCGTCACCGGGCGGTTGATGCCGCGCAGCATCGCCGTGAACGCCTGCTTCACGGCCACGCCGCAGGTCGGGCTGCCGTCGGGGTTGTGCCCCTGCTCGGCGCGCGGGCAGTTGAACGCGAAGCGGGACATCTGCAGCTCGCTCGGGTCGTCGGACAGGAAGTTGACCAGCTCGACGTCGTGACCGAGCACCGGGTTGCCGTTGGCCGGCGAGAAGCCGAAATCACCCTCGCGCGACAGCAGCACGGCGTTGCGCTTCACCACCCCGTGCGCGAACGAGCGCGGCACGAAGTCCAGCCCCACCGCCGCCACGTCCGCCGGCTCGAGCGCGATCGGTGCCACCGGCGGCCGCGGCGGGAACGCAAGCACGGGCTTCACCGGGCTGTTCTCGGCGCGGATGCGCGCCACGTCCGGCCACAGGTCGTCGCCCGGCCCGCCGATCGGGTTGAACACCGACTGCGTCGAGTCGAGGAAGCCGAAGCGGTCGGGCCAGCCGTGGAACGACGGCGAGCCGTCGGCGTTCTGGCGCGCGATCGCCAGCCGGTCGGGCGCGTTGTTGACCGGGCGCGCACCGCGCTCGTCTTCACCGTTCTCGGAGATCAGCAGCTCGCCCTTCAGCGGATGGTCCTCGGGCGCGAAGCGCAGGCCGAACGGGTTGCGGAAGCCCCACGCCACCGGCTCGATGGTGCGCACCGGGTCGGAGATCTTGGCGCGCAGGATCGCGCCGGTGCACATGCCGCGCCGCGTCGCGCCCTCGAAGGCGCGCACCCGCGCGCCGGGCCGCGCTACGCCGTGATTCGAGTAGCCGCTGGTGCGGTGGCCGTCGCCGGAATCCCAGGTGTTCTCGGACAGCGTGATGTCCTCGCACGGGATCTCGTGCTGGTTGCCGCCGCCGCCGTTGTCGTGCCCGGTGACGCCGGCGTTGGTGGTCGAGCCTTGCGACCAGTACAGCCAGCCGTTCTTCACCACGATCTGCTCGGTCGGATGGTCGCCGGTCGGCAGGCCGGTGATCACCGGCGTAACCGTGCCGCTCGAGGTGCCGATGCGAACGATGCGCGAGGTGTTGTTCGCCGCGCCGGGCGCGCCGCGCACGCCCTGGTTCGAGTCGGTGGCGAAGAGCGTCCCGCCCGACGTGCCGTGCTCGAACGCCAGGCCGATCGCCGGGCCGTCGGGCTGCAGGCCGCCGCCCGCCATGGTCGGCTTGGCGAGCGGGCCGGCGATGCGCCGACCGCGCTCGTCGAGCACCAGCAGCCCCGGCGTGAAGGGGTTGTTGCGATCGAATTTGCCGCCGGCAATGCGCGTGTTGTCGTTGCACTGCCCCGGCAGGCCGGTGCCCGACTCCAGCACAAAAGCCCGCCAGTCGTGCCTGTTGCCGACGAACACGATGTCGGTCGGGAAATTCAGGTTGCGTGCGAATACCTCGACCTTGAAGCCCCTTGGCACGACGATGTCCTCGCCGTCGCCCGGGTTGTAGAACACCGCTTCCTCAGGACAGATGGGGTTGGTTGCCGACTGACCGAACGCCGCGGGAGCGGCGGTGAAACCTGCGACTGCCAGCAGTGCTGCGATCTTCGATGAAGCAAAAGGCGCTTTCATGATCCCTCCTCGTAGGTACCCCCCCACTCAGATGGATTGGGAAAAGCCTACTCCTGCGGAAGGCGCGGCGAAAGCGCGGCGCTGCAATTTCAGACGGTCGGATAACCGATGGTGCCCGGGGCAGGACTTGAACCTGCACGGCCTTGCGGCCTAGGGATTTTAAGTCCCTTGCGTCTACCAGTTTCGCCACCCGGGCGGGGCGAGCGTCAGGCTAACAGAGGGCTGGAGGCGGGAGTCGGAATCGAACCGGCGTACACGGCTTTGCAGGCCGCTGCATGACCACTCTGCCATCCCGCCGAGTGGGTGAAAAAGGGGAATCTGGAGCGGGAGACGAGTCTCGAACTCGCGACCTCAACCTTGGCAAGGTTGCGCTCTACCAACTGAGCTACTCCCGCATGGGGACGCGAATTATACGGCCTCGGCACCCCCCGCCTCAACCGCGCGTCCAGTGCGGCAGCGCCTTCCTGAGGTAATACAGCATCGAGATCACCGTCAGGACCGCGGCGACGTTGATCAGGATGGTCCCCAGCCACTGGCAGTCGATGCGGCCGAACAGCGGGTCGTGGAACAGCAGCAGCGGGATGGCGATCATCTGGCTGGTGGTCTTCAGCTTGCCGATGTAGGCCACCGCCATGCTCTTGCCCTGCCCCAGCACCGCCATCCACTCGCGCAGGGCCGAAATGGCGATCTCGCGCCCGATGATGATCAGCGCCACCAGCGGGTCGACGCGCGAGAGGTACAGCAGCACCACCAGCGCGCCGACCACGATCAGCTTGTCGGCCACCGGGTCGAGGAAGGCGCCGAACGCCGACATCTGGTTCAGCTTGCGCGCCAGGTAGCCGTCGAGCCAGTCGGTGACCGCGGCGAAGGTGAAGATCGCGCAGGCGATGACGTTCTTGTTCTCGTACGACAGCCAGCTGTCCGGCAGGTAGAAGATGCCGACGATCAGCGGGATCAGCACGATCCGCGAGTAGGTGATCAGGTTGGGTACGTTGAACAGCATCAGTGCGCGGCGGACTCGTGGAGGTGACGGTAGATGCGTTCGGCGAGCGGCCGGCTGATGCCGTCGACCTTGGCGATGTCGTCCACGGCGGCGGCTTGCACGCCGCCGAGTCCGCCGAAATGCTCGATCAGCGCCTGGCGGCGCTTGGAGCCGATGCCGGGAATTTCGGTAAGAAGCGAAGTGACGCGGGTCTTGCCGCGCCGCGCGCGGTGGCCGACGATGGCGAAGCGATGCGCCTCGTCGCGGATCGCCTGGATCAGGTGCAGGCCGGGATGCGTCGGCGGCAGCTGCAGGCTGCGCGCTTCCGCCTCGATGATCAGCTCCTCCATCCCGGCCTTGCGCTCGGGCCCCTTCGCCACGCCGACGATGGCGACGTCGTTCAGGCCGAGCTCGACCAGGATCGACTTCGCCGAAGAGACCTGCCCCTTGCCGCCGTCGATCAGCACCAGGTCCGGGATTCGCCCCGCCTCCGCGGTCACGCGCCCATAGCGGCGCGCGAGTACCTCGCGCATCGCCGCGTAGTCGTCGCCGGGCTTGACGTCGCGCATGTTGAAGCGCCGGTATTCGGCCTTCTGCATCTGCTGCCGGTCGTACACCACGCAGGACGCCACCGTCGCCTCGCCCATGGTGTGGCTGATGTCGAAGCACTCGATGCGCTGCGCCCCCTCGGGCAGGCCGAGCGCCTCGCGCAGCGCGAGCAGGCGGCCCTCCTGCGTGGCGCGGTCGCGCACCCGCTGCGCGATGGCGAGCTGGGCGTTCTTCCCCGCCATGTCGAGCCAGATCCGCCTCTCGCCGTGCGATGGATGGATGATTTCCGCTTCTCCGATGTTGAGCTCGACCTCGTCTCCCACGACGATGAGGGAGGGAACCGGCTGTTCAAGGTAATGCTGTTCAAGGAAGGCGGAGATCACTTCGGCTGACGAGGCGCCTTCGGCGTTGGAGGGGAAGAAGCTGCGGTCGCCGACGTGCCGGCCGCCGCGGATCATCACCAGGTTGACGCATGCGATGCCGCCCTCGATCACGCAGGCGACCACGTCGGCGTCGACGCCGCGGTTCGACTCGACGTACTGGCGCGCCTGGATACGCGATAGCGCCCGCACCTGGTCGCGGTAGGCGGCGGCCTCCTCGTAGCGCCGGGCTGCGGATGCTGCATTCATTTTCTCATTCAGGTTTTTCATTACAACATCTTCGCGGCCTTCGAGAAAAAGGGTCGCATTGCGCACGTCCTCGGCGTACGGCTCGGGCTCGATCCTGCCGGTGCACGGCGCGGTGCAGCGGCGGATCTGGTGCAGCAGGCAGGGCCGCGAGCGGTTCTCGAACACCGTGTCCTCGCAGGTGCGCAGCTGGAACACGCGCTGCAGCAGCTGGATGCTCTCGCGCACCGCGTAGGCGTGCGGAAACGGGCCGAAGTAGCGGTGGCGCCGGTCCTTCGCGCCGCGGTGGAAGCCGAGCCGCGGGAAGCGGTGGCCGCTGACCGACAGGTACGGGTAGGACTTGTCGTCGCGGAACAGGATGTTGTAGCGCGGCGAGAGGCTCTTGATCAGGTTGTTCTCGAGGAGCAGCGCCTCCCCCTCCGAGCGGGTCGCGGTGACCTCGACCGCCGCCACCTGCGACACCATCATCTGGATGCGCGGGCTGGGCTGGGTCTTCTGGAAGTAGGAGCTGACGCGCTTCTTCAGGTCGCGCGCCTTGCCGACGTAGAGCGGCTCGCCGGCGCTGCCCAGCATGCGGTAGACGCCGGGCAGGTTGGGCAGCCCGGCGACGAAGGCCTTCGCGTCGAACACGATCAGGCGATTATAAGTCGTGTAAAATCCGCCCCCTTTCGCAACCAAGCAGCGACGGTTTCCCATGGCAAAAGTCGAAGCAGTCGAGATCCGGCCCGGCCAGCTCCTGGAGTGGGACAAGCGCGTGTGGCGCGTCCTCAAGTCCTACCACGTGCACGTCGGCGGGCGCGGCGGCGCCTTCATGCAGGTCGAGATGAAGGACATCGACAAGGGCACCAAGACCAACCAGCGCTTCCGCACCGAGGACAAGATCGAGCGCGCCTTCGTCGAGCCGCGCGACATGCAGTACCTGTACCAGGACGGCGACAGCTTCGTCTTCATGGACCAGGAGAACTACGAGCAGATGTCGCTGTCGGCCGAGTTCCTCGAGGGCCAGTCGGGCTACCTGCTGCCGAACACCGACGTGCAGATCAACTTCTACAACGGCCGCGCCATCGGCATCGAGCTGCCGCCGCACGTGATCCTCACCGTCGAGGACACCGAGCCCGGCATCAAGAACTCCACCGCCACCAACAGCTTCAAGCCGGCCAAGATGGAAACCGGCATCACGGTGCAGGTGCCGCCCTTCATCAACAAGGGCGAGAAGATCAAGATCGACACCGCCGAAGGCACCTACATGGAGCGTGCCTAGGCGAGTTGTTGCAGCGCCTCCTGGGATTCGCGGTAAGCAACGCTCTTCCGCAAGTCGCGACCGCCCTTCTTCCGCATCCGGTCGAGTCTTTCGACCTTCGCGAGGGGCGTTTCTCTTAGAGATTCAAGAAGCACTTCCTGCCCTGCCGGATCGTTGCAGAGCAGGACCATGTCGCAGCCGGCGCCGAGCGCCGCCCTCGCCCGCTCCGGGATGCCGCCGGCGGTGGTGGCGCCTTCCATCGACAGGTCGTCGCTGAAGATCAGCCCGTCGAAGCCGAGCTTGCCGCGCAGCACTTCCTGCAGCCAGTACTTCGAGTAGCCGGCCGGCTCCGGGTCGACCTGCGTGTAGATGACGTGCGCCGGCATCACCGACGCGAGGCCTGCCTCGATCGCGGGCTTGTACGGAACGATGTCCTTCTTCCAGATCTCGGCGAAAGCGCGCCCGTCGGTCGGCACGGCGGTGTGCGAGTCGGCCTCGCAGAAGCCGTGCCCGGGGAAGTGCTTGCCGCATGCGGCCATGCCGGCGTCGGCGAAGCCCTGCACCAGCGCCGCGCCCAGCGCGCCGACCGCGGTCGGGTCGAAGTGCAGCGCGCGGTCGCCGATCACGCCGCTCGCGCCGAAATCGAGGTCGAGCACCGGCGCGAAGCTGAAGTCGACGCCGTGCGCCGCCAGTTCGGCCGCCGCGACGTAGGCAGCGGCGCGCGCGGCCGCCCTGCCCGCCGGCCGATCGCGGTCCCACAGCCGCCCCAGCTCGCGCATCGGCGGCAGGAGCGTGAACCCGGTCTTGAAGCGCTGCACCCGGCCGCCTTCGTGGTCGACGCAGATGGGCAATTCCGGCTCGCGCAGCCGCGCGATCTCCTCGCACAGCGCGGTGAGCTGCTCAGGCGTTTCGTAGTTGCGCGCGAAGAGAATCACCCCGCCGGTGGCGGGATGCGAGAGGCGCCTGCGGTCTTCATCCGTCAGCGCCAGCCCCACTACGTCGATCACCGCCGGCCCCGGCGGCAGCCTTACTTTTCGCATTCCAGGATTACCGTTGCAATAGCAATGCCTCTCTCGTCCGAGAGAGAAAGATGGGCAGAGGTCACGCCACGCCGCTCCAGAAGGGACCGCAGGGCTGTCGAATACTCCAGGGTGGGTTTCCCCGACGGCAGATTCTTCACCCACACGCCGTGCCAGTTTGCCGGGGCGCGTATTCCGGTGCCGAGCGCCTTGGTGAACGCCTCCTTGGCGGCGAAGCGCTTGGCGAGGTAAGCGGCCGGCTTGCGGTGGGCGCCGAAGCGCTTCAGCTCGCTCTCGCACAGGATGCGCCTGGCGAAGCGCTCGCCGAAGCGCTCGAGCGCCTTTTCGATGCGGCCGATCTCGACCACGTCGTTGCCGACGCCGTAGATCAACGCGCCGCCTCGACCATCAGGCGCTTCATCTCGCGCACCGCCTCGCGCATGCCGACGAACAGCGCGCGGCTGACGATGGCGTGGCCGATGTGCAGCTCGCGCACGCCGGGTAGCGCCGCTACCGGCTTGACGTTGAAGTAGTTCAGCGCATGGCCGGCGTTGAAGCGCATGCCAAGCCCGCGGATCACCTCCCCTGCCTTGCGGATCTTCTCCAGCTCCGCGATTACCGCGGCGCTCTCCGCATCCCTGCCTTTCGCATGAAATGCATGCGCGTAAGGACCGGTGTGTATTTCGCAGACCGAAGCGCCGATGCGCTTCGCGGCATCGACCTGCTTCGGATCTGCATCTATGAAAACGGAGACGACGATGCCGCTCCCGGCCAGGCGGGAGACCTTCTCCTTGAGAACCTTTTCCTGCGACACGATGTCGAGGCCGCCTTCGGTGGTGACCTCGTGGCGCCCCTCCGGCACCAGCATCGCCATCTCGGGCTTGATGCGCCCGGCGATGCCGACCATCTCGTCGGTGGCGGCCATCTCGAGGTTGAGCTTGATGTGCGTCAGCTCGCGCAGCCGGCGCACGTCCTCGTCCTGGATGTGGCGCCGGTCCTCGCGCAGGTGCACCGTGATGCCGTCGGCGCCGCCGAGGTGCGCCTCGACCGCCGCCCACACCGGGTCGGGCTCGTAGGTGCGCCGCGCCTGCCGGACGGTGGCGACATGGTCGACGTTGACGCCGAGCTCGATCATAGGTCGGCGAGGTCCTTGAGGACGGCGCGCGTGTGCAGCTCCTGCCCGTGCAGGCGCTGCGCGA
>DASUZH010000495.1:0-2645 GCA_036376975.1 Burkholderiales bacterium
CGCCGCCGTTGGCGCACGAGCCCATCGAGATCACCCAGCGCGGCTCGGCCATCTGGTCGTAGACCTTGCGCAGCGCCGGCGCCATCTTGTTGCACAGCGTGCCGGCGACGATCATCACGTCGGACTGGCGCGGGCTCGGGCGGAACACGATGCCGAAGCGGTCGAGATCGTAGCGGGCCGCTCCCGCATGCATCATCTCGACTGCGCAGCATGCAAGACCGAAAGTCATCGGCCACAGCGACCCGGTGCGCGTCCAGTTGACGACCTTGTCCACGGTCGTGGTCACGAAGCCCTGCTGCAGGACGCCTTCTATTCCCATTCCAAAGCGCCTTTCATCCACTCATAGACGAACCCGACGGTGAGGATCGCCAGGAACAGCATCATCGCCAGGAAGCCGGCCAGGCCGATCTCGTTGATCACCGTCGCCCACGGGAAGAGGAAGGCGATCTCCAGGTCGAACAGGATGAACAGGATCGCCACCAGGTAGTAGCGCACGTCGAACTTCATGCGCGCGTCCTCGAACGCCTCGAAGCCGCACTCGTAGGGCGACAGCTTCTCCGGGTCGGGACGGCTGGGGCCGAGCAGCTTGCCGAGCGCCATCGGCGCCACGCCGAGCGCGAGCGCGACGGCGATGAACAGCAGGATCGGAAAGTATTCAGCCAGCATAAGTTGTGATGGTGCCCACGAGCAGACTCGAACTGCTACGGCTGTTTAGGCCACCAGCCCCTCAAGCTGGCGTGTCTACCAATTTCACCACGTGGGCAAACTTAACCCGCGATTATCCCCCAAAAGGTTATTGCGGCACTTCCTTGCCCGGCGTCGCCGCGGGCTTTTCCGGCTGCTTCGCCTCCGGCTTCGCCGGCGCGGACTTGGCGCCGCGGTCCATCACCGTGCCGCCGCCCTCCTTCGGCTTGCTGGTCGCCAGGTAGGCGAGCCCCAGGCTCGACAGGAAGAACAGCGTAGCGAGGACCGCGGTGGTGCGCGAGAGGAAGTTCGCCGATCCGGTGGCGCCGAACAGGCTGCCCGAGGATCCGCCGCCGAAGCCCGAGCCCATGTCCGCGCCCTTGCCGTGCTGCAGGAGCACCAGCCCGATGATCGCCAGCGCGATCAGCACGTGCAGCACCACGATGATGTTCATCCAGCCTTCCATTGCCTCATCCTTTCTTGGCCGCGCGCGCGATGGCGAGGAAATCCTGCGCCACCAGCGACGCGCCGCCGATCAGCCCGCCGTCCACGTCCGGCATGGCGAAGATCGCCGCCGCGTTCTGCGGCTTCACGCTGCCCCCGTACAAGATGGGGGTTTCAAGAGCGACTTTCCTTCTGAGAAACGCATGCACCGCCTGCGCCTGCTCCGGGCTCGCCGTGCGCCCGGTGCCGATCGCCCACACCGGCTCGTAGGCCAGCACCGCGTTCGAGAACCGCACCGCATCGAGCTGCCGCCCCACCACTTCCTCCGTCCTGCCCGCCTCGCGCTCGGCCAGCGTCTCGCCCACGCACAGGACCGGCGTCAGGCCGGCGCCCTGCGCGGCGGCGAACTTCGCCGCCACCTGCGCGTCGCTCTCGCGGTACAGCTGACGGCGCTCCGAGTGCCCGACGATCGCGTAGCGGCAGCCGAGCTCCTTCAGCATCGCCGCCGACACTTCGCCGGTGTACGCGCCTTCGGCGTGCTCGCTGACGTTCTGCGCTCCCCATGCCAGCGCGGTGCCCTTCAGCCGCTCGGCCGCCTGCGCCAGATAGGGAAACGGAACGCACACCGCGCATTCCACCCCTTGCGGCAGCCCGCCGACGAGCGCGTCGAGCAGCGCGCGGTTCGCCGCCAGGGAGCCATGCATTTTCCAGTTGCCGGCCACCAGCCGAACGCGCGCCATGCCTATGAATTTTACCGTAATATCCGGAGCGCAGTCTCATCTAAAGGGGAGGAGGCCCATGAAGATTCTGATCTGCGCGCTCGCCGCGTTCGCCCTGGCGAGTTCCGCTCACGCCCAGCAAAAAGTGCGCATCAACATGGCGAACGCATTTCCCAACAGCCTGACGCTGATCGGCGAGGCGCCCGGCAAGCTGGCGAAGAAGCTCGACCGCATCTCGAACCACACCATCGAGCTGCGGGTGAACGAGCCCGGCGCTCTGGTGCCGGCGCTGCAGGCGATCCAGGCCACCGGCCAGGGCTCGGTCGACGCGGCGTGGTCCAACGCCGGCTTCTTCGCCGGCACCGACTCGGCCTTCAACATGTTCGCCGCGGTGCCGTTCGGCCCCGGCATCCCCGAGTACCTGGCGTGGGTCTACCACGGCGGCGGGCTGCAGCTGTCGCGCGAGATGTTCGGCAAGCACGGCGTCTACAACATCCCCTGCGCCAGCATCCCGCCCGAGGCCTCGGGCTGGTTCCGCCGCGAGATCAAGAGCGTCAACGACCTGAAGGGCCTGAAGATGCGCTTCTTCGGCCTCGGCGCGCGCGCGATGAACAAGCTCGGCGTGGCCACCCAGCTGCTCGCCCCCGGCGACATCTTCCAGGCGCTGCAGCTCGGCACCATCGACGCCACCGAGTTCTCGCTGCCGGTGATGGACCAGAAGCTCGGCTTCCACCAGGTGGCGAAGTTCTACTACTTCCCCGGCTGGCACCAGCAGGCCACCTTCCTCGAGTTCTACAT
>DASUZH010000496.1:0-4483 GCA_036376975.1 Burkholderiales bacterium
TCGGCGAACCGCTGCAGCTCGCTCATGCGCGCTAGAACTCGGCCTGGCGCGGCGCCCGCGGGAACGGGATCACGTCGCGGATGTTCTCGAGCCCGGTGGCGTACTGGATGGCGCGCTCGAAGCCGAGGCCGAAGCCGGCGTGCGGCACCGAGCCGTAGCGGCGCAGGTCGCGATACCAGCCGAGGCTTTCCTTGTCGATGCCGACTTCGTCCATGCGGGCGTCCAGCCGCTCGAGGCGTTCCTCGCGCTGGCTGCCGCCGATGATCTCGCCGATCCCCGGCGCGAGCACGTCCATCGCCGCCACCGTCCTGCCGTCGTCGTTCTGGCGCATGTAAAACGCCTTGATCGCCTTCGGGTAGTTCATCACGATGACCGGCTTCTTCACGTGCTTCTCGGTCAGGTAGCGCTCGTGCTCCGACTGCAGGTCGATGCCCCACTTCACCGGGAACTCGAACTTCTCCTTCGATTTCTCGAGGACCGAAATCGCCTCGGAGTAGTCCATGCGCACGAATTCCGACTTCACGATGCCCTCGAGCTTCGCCACCAGGCCTTTCTCGATGCGTTCATCGAAAAAGCCGGTGTCCTCCGGTCGCTCCGCCAGCAAAGCTTGGAAAACGTACTTCAGCAGCGCCTCGGCCAGGGTGGCGTTGTCGCTCAGATCTGCAAAAGCCACTTCGGGCTCGATCATCCAGAACTCGGCGAGGTGCCGGCTGGTGTTCGAGTTCTCGGCGCGGAAGGTCGGGCCGAAGGTGTAGACCCTGGACATCGCGAGGCAGTACGCCTCGACGTTCAGCTGGCCCGAGACGGTGAGGAAGGTCTCGCGGCCGAAGAAATCCTTCGAGAAATCGGGCTTGCCATTGGCAAAGTCGAGCGTCGAAACGCGGAACAGCGCGCCGGCGCCCTCCGCGTCGGCGGCGGTGATGATCGGCGTGTTGACCCAGAAGAAGCCGCGCTCGTGGAAGAAGCGGTGGATCGCCTGCGCGACGGTATGGCGCACGCGGGTCGCGGCGCCGATCACGTTGGTGCGCGGCCGCAGGTGCGCCACCTCGCGCAGGAACTCCAGCGAGTGCGGCTTGGGCTGGATCGGGTAGGTGTCGGGGTCGTCCACCCAGCCGACCACCCGCAGCGCGCTCGCCTGCATCTCGAACGGCTGCCCTTTCGCCGGCGACGGCACGATGGTCCCGCTCGCCTCCACGGCGCAGCCGGCAGTCAGCCTGAGAACTTCCTGATAGTTGGAAAGGGAGTTCGGCGCGACGACCTGGACCGGATGGAAGGAGGAGCCGTCCGACAGGTGGATGAAAGAAAAGCCGGCCTTGGAGTCGCGCCGGGTGCGGACCCAGCCCTTGACCGTAACCGGAGTGTCTTTCGGCGCCCGGCCCGCGAGCACCTCGCGCACGCTAAGAGAATCCATCTGGAGCGGATTCTGCCATCGCCACGGTGGAAGACGGGCCGCGGCTTGGTTAATCTTGGACCCCCATGTCGCAGATGCATGCGAAAGCATTGCACCGCGCGGCCGAGATCCTCGGCGGCGTACCCAAGCTGCGCGAGTACCTGGGCGTGCCGGCCAGCCTGCTCGACATCTGGATGACGGGCGTGACAAGGCCGCCGGTCGATGTGTTCCTGCGCACGGTGGACGTGATCAGCGGGACGCCGGCCGCCGCGCCGCCGCGGCGCGCGCGCGAGCGGGCGATGGCGGTGCGCGCTTCGATCCTCTCCGGGAAGCAGAACGGCCGCCGCAACGGCGCGCCCTTCCTCCAGTCGGTGTTCGACGCCGCACAGGGACGGGAGATGGTCGAGTCCGCGCTCGATGCCGCACTGACGGCGGCCGACACCGGACTGGGCAACGTGCAGCTCGCCTGCGCCGAGGGCCTGCGGATCGTGGCGCAGCGCGGGTTCCGGCAGCCATTCCTCGATTTCTTCTCCGTGGTGGCGCACAACGGGTCGGCATGCGGCGTGGCGGCGAAGGAAGGCCGCCAGATCGTGGTGCCCGATGTCGCCGGCGACCCCATTTTCACCGGCACCACGGCCGGCGAGATCGTGCTGCGGGCCAGCGTGCGCGCCGTGCAATCGACGCCGCTGCTCTCCCAGTCGGGGGAGTTGCTCGGCGTGCTGTCCACGCACAGTGAGGAGCCGGGCCAGCCCGATCCCCTGAAGCTGACGGCGATTCAGCGCATCGCGCAGCGAGCCGCGTTCTGGCTGGAGGGCGGCCTGGTGCCGAGCTGAAGGGCAAAAAAAGAGGCCGCCCGAAGGCGGCCTCTCAGGGGATGAGCCTAACCCAAGGGAGGGAAGGAAAGGCTCAAGGGGGAGTTCAGTGTCTCGCTTCGCCGGTCCCCTGTCTGTCGCCTGCCCCCCAAAATCGTGTAGACGAATCGCTACTTCGGCGGCGGCTTGCCGTCCGAAGGTCCTTTCAGCTCAAGCACATTGCCTTCCGGGTCTTTCAGGTAGATCGACACGCCGTTGCCCTCGGCGCCGAAGCGGGTGCGGATGTCGCCGACCGCGACGCCGTGCTTCTCCAGGTGGGCGACGATGGCGTCCTGGTCGAACGGCTCGACGCGCAGGCAAAGGTGGTCCATGTTGCGCCCCTCCGCGCCGGGCGCGGCGCCGCCGGCCTTGCCGAGCGGCCCGCCGACCGCGACCAGGTCGATCATCGACGCGCCGGCGCGCAGGTGCGTCATGCCGTACTCGGGGCGATGGGCGACGTTCTGCGCGCCGAGGACCTCGCAATAGAACTTCGTCATCGCCGCGATGTCGCGCACGCGCAGAACAACGTGATCTATTTCGCGCAGGTTGAGCATGGCCGTGAGCGGAATTCTGCCCGAATTGGCGACGTAGAATGCGGCAGATGTCGCGACGCAAGAGCAGGTTCTGGCGCTTCTTCCGGTTCGCGCTGCTGACAGTCCTCCTGGCGGCGGCCGGGTTCACGCTGTATCTCGATTTCCGCGTGCGCAGCGAGTTCGAGGGCCGGCGCTTCGCCCTGCCGGCGCGGATCTACGCGCGCCCGCTCGAGGTGCACGCCGGGCTGCGCATCTCGCCGGCGGACATCGCCGACGAGCTGCGCGAGTCCGGCTACCGCGACGGCCAGCGCGACGCCGGCGGCGCGGAGAACGACTCCGGCTGGTACTCGCGCAACGGCGACGAGATCGACATCGCGCTGCGGCCGTTCATCTTCTGGGACGGGCCGCAGCCGGCGCGGCGCATCCGGGTGTCGTTCGAGGGTGGCGCGGTCGCGGCGGTGCGCGACGGCAACGGCCAGGAGCTGCCGCTGGCGCGGCTCGAGCCGGTCGCCATCGGCGGCATCTACCCGGCGAACAACGAGGACCGCGTCCTGGTGCGGCTGGCCGAGGTGCCGAAGCCCTTCGTGCAGGCGCTGATCGCGACCGAGGACCGCAGCTACTTCAGCCACAGCGGCTTCGACCTGCGCGGCATCGCGCGCGCGGTGCTCAGCCTGTTCCGCGGCGACCGCGTACAGGGCGGCAGCACCCTCACGCAGCAGCTGGTGAAGAACTTCTTCCTCACCCCCGAGCGCACCATCCGGCGCAAGGCGACCGAGCTGGTGATGGCGGTGCTGCTCGAGATGCACTACAGCAAGGAGGAGATCCTCGAGACCTACCTGAACGAGATCTACCTCGGACAGGACCGCGATCGCGCGATCCACGGCATCGGCCTCGCCGCCCTGCACTACTTCGGCAAGCCGGTGCAGCACCTGACGCTGGCGGAAAGCGCGCTGCTGGTGGGGCTGGTGCGCGGGCCGGCGTATTACGACCCCTACCGCCATCCGCAGCGCGCCCTCGACCGGCGCAACCTGGTGCTGCGCGAGACGCGCGAGCAGAACTACGCCACGATGGAGCAGTACACCGCGGCGCGCGCCGCGCCGCTCGGCGTGAACAAGAAGGCCGGCGTCGGCACCTCGCCGCATCCCGCCTTCCTGCAGCTCGTGCACCGGCAGCTGCGGCGCGAGTACGACGAGAAGGACCTGCGCTCGGAGGGCCTGCGCGTGTTCACCACGCTCGACCCGCGCGTGCAGCAGGCGGCCGAACGCGTCCTGTCGCGCAAGATCGCGCAGTACGACAAGGAGAAGCGCTTCGGCCAGCCCGGGCTGGAGGGCGCGGTGGTGGTGACCGACGCCCAGGCCGGCGAAGTGCAGGCGCTGGTCGGCGGCCGCGACCCGCTGTATCGCGGCTTCAACCGCGCGCTCGACGCCGCGCGGCCGGTCGGCTCGACGCTCAAGCCGGCGATCTACCTCACCGCGCTGGCCGATCCCGCGCGCTACACCCTGGTCACGCCGATCGACGACGGCCCCTTCGTCTGGAAGAGCCGCGGCGCGCCGGACTGGGAGCCGCAGAACTACGACAAGCAGTTCCACGGCATGGTGCCGCTGCGCACCGCGCTGGCGAACTCGTACAACGCGGCCTCGGCGCGCCTCGGCACCGAGCTCGGCGTCGACAAGGTGCTGGCGAACGTGCGCCGCCTGGGCGTGGAGCGC
>DASUZH010000497.1:0-5689 GCA_036376975.1 Burkholderiales bacterium
GCTCGATCTCGACCTTGTTGCCGCCGTAGGGGTTGGTCGGCGCGAGCGGTTGGTCCTCGGTGAGCGGCAGGCGCTCGGGGTCGCCGTACACCGTGGCCGAGGAGCTGAACACGATGCGCTCGACGCCGCGCGCCGCCATCGCCTCGAGCAGCGTCATGGTGCCGCCGACGTTGTTGTCGTGGTACAGGCGCGGCTTCTCGACCGATTCGCCGACCGCCTTCAGGCCGGCGAAGTGGATCACCGCGTCGACCGGCCCGCGGAACGCCTCGTCGAGCGCCTTGCGCTCGCGCAGGTCGGCCTTGTGGAACTCGGCCTGCTTTCCGGTCAGCTCCTTCAGGCGTTCCAGCACCACCGGCTTGGAGTTCGAAAGGTTGTCGACCACGACCAGCTCGTGGCCGGCCTCGGCGAGCAATACGCAGGTGTGCGACCCGATGTACCCCAGGCCGCCGGTAACCAGAACTCTCATTCGGGGAAAAAAATGGGGACAGACCCTAAATTCAACATATCAAAAAATAGGGTCTGTCCCTATTTTTCGGCCAGCCGTTTGTAGATCGGGGTGAAGTCGGGCGCGGTCTCGCGCATCAGCTGGTCGAAGGAATCGATGACGAAGTACGTCTCCTGGAAGCGGTCGATGATGTACTCGGTGCGCATGATGCGCTCGAGGTCGAAGGGAAGGCGCTGCGGCTTGGGCGAATCCACGCAGTGGGCGAGCTCGCCGCCCGAGGAAAGCAGCCCTGCGCCGTAAGCCCGCACGCCGGCGGGGGTGTACATCAAGCCGAACTCGATGGTGTACCAGTAGAGGCGCGCGAGCCACTTCACCGCGTTCAGGCGCATCGCCTTCAAGCCGCCCTTGCCGTATTCGTGCAGGTGGTCGGCGTAGACCGGGTCGAAGAGCAGCGGCACGTGGCCGAAGAAGTCGTGGAACACGTCGGGCTCGACGATGTAGTCGAATTCCTCGGGCTTGCGCAGCCAGACCGTCACCGGGAAGCGGCGGTTGGCGAGGTGGGTGAAGAAGGCGTCGTCGGGGATCAGGCCGGGGACGGCGACGATCTCCCAGCCGGTGGCCCGCCGCATCTGTTCCGAAATCTTCTCGAAGTGGGGGATGCCGGAAGCGGCGTCCAGCTTCGCGATCGCGTCGATCCACTCGGGGCAGGCGTATTTCGGCACCAGCTTCGACTGGCGCTCGAACAGGCGCCGGTAGAGCGCGTGGTCGGCGGCGGTGTACGAGGACCAGTCCTGCTCGACCGAATAGTCGAGGGCCGCTTTCGAATAGTCACCGCGTAGCTGTGCTGTTTGCGCTTTGCCCAAGAAACCTTTCCTTCAAAACCTATGCCGTCGGCTTCAGCACGCCGCGGCGCATCTGGTCGAGCTCCATCGACTCGAACAGCGCCTTGAAGTTGCCCTCGCCGAAGCCTTCGTCGCCCTTCCTCTGGATGAACTCGAAGAAGATCGGCCCGAGCTGGTTCTCGCTGAAGATCTGCAGCAGCAGCTCGCCCGCCCTGCCGTCGACCAGGATCTTGCGCTTCTTCAGCTCGGCGACGCTCTCGCCGTGGCCGGGGATGCGCTTGTCGATCAGCTCGTAGTAGGTGTCGACGGTGTCGAGCAGCTTTACGCCGCCCTTGCGCATCGCGTCGACGGTCCTGAACAGGTCCTTCGCGCCCATGGCGATGTGCTGGATGCCTTCGCCGCGGTACATGTCCAGGTACTCGGTGATCTGACCGGGCTTCTCGTTGCCTTCCTCGTTGATCGGGATGCGGATCTTGCCGCACGGGCTGGTGAGCGCCTTCGACTTCACGCCGGTGACCTGGCCCTCGATGTCGAAGTAGCGGATCTCGCGGAAGCCGAAGATGCGCTCGTAGAAGTCCGCCCACTCCTTCATGCGCCCGCGGTGCACGTTGTGCGTCAGGTGGTCGATGTAGAGCAGGCCGTGGCCCTCCGGGTTCAGGGTCGCCCCCGGCAGGGGATCGAAGTCGACGTCGTAGAAGCCGATGTCGCCGATCTCGCCCGCCTTCTTGCCGCCCTTGCCGCGCCAGCGGTCGACGAGGTAGATGAGCGAGTCGCCGACGCCCTTGATGGCGGGGATGTTCAGCTCGCCGGGGCCGGCCTGGTTGGCGAAGCCCCAGGCGCCGAGCGCGGTCGCGCGCTGGTAGGCCTTCGCCGCGTCCTGCACGCGGAACGCGATCGCGCACACGCTCGGCCCATGCTGGCGCGCGAAGCGCTGCGCGAACGAGTCCTTCTCCGCATTGAGGATGAAGTTGATCTCGCCCTGGCGGTAGAGCGTGACGTCCTTGTGGCGGTGCCGGGCGATGGCCTTGAAGCCCATCTTCTCGAACACCGCGGCCATGGCGGCCGGGTCGGGCGCGGCGTATTCGATGAACTCGAAGCCGTCGGTGCCCATGTGGTTGTCCCAGGGGGTGAATTTCATGGCGCTAGCCTACCCTTACCGGCAGCTTCCGGAAACCGCGGAAGCGGATGCGCCGGTCGCGCTCCGGCGCGCCATCCGGCTCAATGCGGGCGAAGCGCGCCAGCAGCCGGGCGAAGGCGATCCTGCCCTCCATGCGGGCCACGTTCATGCCGACGCAGACGTGGTCGCCGTGGCCGAAGGCGACGTGGCGGTTGGGCTTGCGCGCGGCGTCGAAGCGCTCGGCGTCGGGGAAGTGGCGCGGATCGCGGTTGGCGGCGCCGATGCCGATGGTGACGAAGGTGCCCTCCGGCAGCTCGCGCCCGCCGAGCGTCATCGGCGCGGTGAGGCGGCGGTTGTTGAGCTGGATCGGGCCTTCGTAGCGGAGCATTTCCTCGACCGCAGAAGAAACCAAACCTGGTTCGCTACGCAATCTTGCGAGCTGAAGGGGGTGATTCAAAAGCAACCACAAGCCATTGCCGATCAGGTTCGTGGTGGTCTCGTGCCCGGCGTTGAGGAGAAAGATGCACTGGTGGTGGAGCTCGGTCTCGGTCAGCCGCTCGCCGTCCTTTTCGCCCTGGATGAGGCGCGTCAGGACGTCGGACTCGGGGTCGCCCGGCTGTCGCCTTCTTTCCTGAATGAGATTCCTCAGCAAGGCGACGAAGTCCGTCACCGCGCGATTGCCGCGCTCGAGCATCTGCGGCGTGAGCTTCGGCTCGAGGCCGGAGAGGATCGCGATCGACCAGTCGCGCAACGGGCTGCGCTCAGGCTTCGGGATGTCGAGCAGGTTGCCGATCACCTCGATCGGGATCTGCGCCGCGAAGTCGGCGATGAAATCGGCCCTGCGCTTCTCCGCCATGTCGTCGAGCAGCGCATCGACCAGGCGCGCGACCTGCGCCTCCATGCGCGCGACGGCGCGCTGGTTGAGCGCGCCCATGATCAGGCGGCGCACGCGGGTGTGCAGCGGCGGGTCGTTGAACACCAGGCTGGTGGTGTGGTGCTCGTAGAGCGGCGAGGCGCCGAACTTGGGCGCGAACTCGATCTTCTTGTCCGAGCTGGCGCGCGAGTCGCGGTACACGGCGATCGCGTCGTCGTAGCGCGAGAGGAACACGCCGCCGCCCTCGAGGTCGTGCACCGGATCCTGCTCGCGCAGCGCCGCGTACCAGGGATACGGGTCGTCGAGGAACGAGTCGGGCGCGCGAACCAGCTGGAAATCGCGCACGTCCATTCGGCTATTATGCCGCCCATGCCGCGCGTGCCCCTGGCCGAGTTCGAGCCCGAGTTCAGGAAGAAGCTCGAGGAGCTCTGGGGCGGCGAGCCTCCCAACCTGTACAAGAAGCTCGCCAACCATCCCGAGGTGGTGGCGGCGTGGAACGTGTTCGCCAGCACGCTGCGCCACAAGAGCCGCACGCCGCGCGCGCTGCGCGAGCTGGTCATCCTGCGCGGCGGCCAGATGATGAAGTCCGAGTACGAGTGGGCGCAGCACCTCAAGATGGCGCGCAAGGCGGGCGTCTCCGAGGCGCAGATCCAGGCGCTGTCTTCCTGGAGAAAATCCAGCCACTTCAGCGAGCGCGAGAAAGCGGCGCTCGGCCTGGCCGAGGCGGTGACGGACGGGCGGGTCACCGACGAGGTGTACGCCGAGGCGATGCGCCACTTCGACCACCAGGACTACGTCGAGCTCTCGGTTACCGCAGCGTTCTACGCAATGGTGGGCCGCATGCTTGACGCGATGGCGGTCGAGCTCGAACCGGATTTCAGGGATTACTCTCCAAAACTATGAGTGCAGTCGCTGCCCCGCGCAACTACCGCTACTACGACTTCGTGATGGCGGCGTTCGTCACCGTGCTGATCTGCTCCAACTTCATCGGCGCGGCGAAGCAGACCACCATCGACCTGCCGCTGCTCGGCGCGACCACGTTCAGCGCCGGGGTGCTGTTCTTCCCGATCTCCTACATCTTCGGCGACATCCTGACCGAGGTGTACGGCTACGGCCGCGACCGCCGCGTGGTGTGGGCGGGCTTCGCCGGCCTCGCCTTCGCCACCTTCATGGCCTGGGTGGTGGTGAGCCTGCCGCCGGCGGGCAGCGACTTCATGAAGAGCTACCAGGCCAACCTGGAGGGCGTGTTCGGCAACAGCTGGCGCATCGCGCTCGGCTCGATGATCGCGTTCTTCTGCGGCAGCTTCGCCAACTCCTACACGCTGGCGAAGATGAAGATCCTCACCAGCGGCAAATGGCTGTGGACGCGCACCATCGGCTCGACCATGGTGGGCGAGCTGGTCGACTCGGCGCTGTTCTACTTCATCGCCTTCTACGGCATCTGGGCGACCGCCGACGTGATCAAGATCGCCATCGCGCAGTACATCCTGAAGACCACCTGGGAGATCGTGATGACGCCGGTCACCTACCGCGTGGTCGGCTTCCTGAAGCGCGCGGAGAACGAGGACTACTACGACCGCAACACCAACTTCACGCCGTTCAGCGTGAAAGTCTAGGGATCGGTGTCAGACACCAGTGTCAGACACCAGTGTCTGACACCGTCCAGTCAACCTCTTCAGTTCAGGCGCGTTGGCACTCGTCATGGCGCGCCGCCTGCGCATTTTCTTTCCTGGCACCGCCGCTCATATTGTTCAGCGGGCAGTAGATGGCCGATCGTGCTTCAGGTAAGAAAAGGACTACATCCTCTATCTGCATCACTTGGGCAAACTTTCGGCGCGGCACGGAAATCAGATCCATGCCTACTGCTTGATGACGAATCACGTTCATCTGTTACTCACACCCTCGTCCGCCGGTGGTTGTCAGATGATGATGAAAGAGCTGAGCCATCACTACTCGCAGTACTTCAATCGTCTCTACGGTCGTAACGGACCCTTATGGGGAGGTCGTTACTACTCTTGTATCGCCGAGTCACCACTGTACGTGCTTGCTTGCTACCGGTACATCGAACTGAATCCCGTCCGTGCTGGCTTGGTCAGATATCCGGCGGAGTATCGCTGGTCTAGTCACAGAGCCAATACGGAAGGACAGACGGAGGGTCTGGTTACAGTTGCAGAGCACGCGGAGCTCCGGGCGCTAGGGGCCGATGAACCTAAGCGCCGAGGTTGCTACAAAAGCCTCTTCGCCAACCCGCTGGGCGAGGCGATAGTGGGACAAATTCGCGAATCGACCCGAAGGGGCTACCCGCTCGCGAGCGAGCGCTTTAAGGCAGGCATGGCAGCAGCCAGACCGGTGTCTGACACCGGTGTCTGACACCGATCTATTAGGCTGCAGCTTTTTGGCTCTTCTGCTGA
>DASUZH010000498.1:0-2704 GCA_036376975.1 Burkholderiales bacterium
CATTCGATGCGGCCGTGCAGCGACTCGAGCGGCAGGCGCGGCGCCGGGAACACGCCCGGCAGCTCGACCTCGGCCTTGCGCGCGTTGAGCGACACGGTGCCTTTCGCCTCGGTCGCCTCCAGCGTCCCGGCGAGTCCGCTGAACCCCGGCACCCCGTCGCGCGGCCGCAGCGCGAGGTCGCTGAAGCGGCTGCGCGCGCTCATTTTGGTAGGCGCATCGAACGGGCCGCTCCACTCCAGCCGCGAGTCGGCCAGGCGGCCGCGCGGCTTCAGCTCGCGCAGCGCGTGCACCAGCTGCAGCGGCACCGGCAGCGCGTCGACCAGGTCGGCGGTCGCCTCGAGGTCGATCAGGCTGGCGGAGAGCGCGCCGCCGGCCTGCGGGCGCCAGACGATCTGGAAGTCGGTGCGCGGGATCGCCGGCCCGGTCTCCATCACCAGGGCGAGCTCGCGGCCGGAGATCTCGACGCCGTCGTCCAGCGCGCGGCCGTGGATGCGGCCCTCCAGCGAGACCAGCTCGAGGGGCTCGACGTAGTCGGCGAGGCTGGCGCGCACTCCGGTCAGCGACAGGTCGGCGGTGCCCTCGGTGACGCGGCCGTTGCGCAGCGACGCCCAGACGCGCAGCGCGCCCTGGCCCTGCCGCAGGTTGACCGGATAGTCGACCCACGGCCGCCAGGCGGCGAGGTCGGTGTAGCCGAGCTCGGCGTACACGCGGCCGTTCCAGGCCGCCAGGTCGTTGACCGTGCGCCCGCCCAGCTCGGCGCGCAGCTCCAGGCTGGAGCCCAGCTCGGCCGGCGGCCGCGCCACGATGCCGATCGAGTGCTCGTCGCCCGAATTGCGCAGGCGCAGGGTGAGCGCGCTGAGGGCGAGCGGCGGCGCGTTGCGCAGCTCGTCGCGCCACTCGATCTCGGCGCCGCGCACCGTGATCTCGCTCTGCGCCAGCAGCCAGTCGGTGCCGTGGCCGTCGCCCGGCTCGGTGCCGAGCTTGAGGCCGGCGACGTAGAAGGCGCCGGCGGCGTCGCGCCGCACCACCAGCCGCGGCGCCTCGATGGCGAGCGAGTGCAGCGTCAGCTCGCGGCGCAGCAGGCTGCGCCAGCCGATCACGTTCTCCACCCGCGGCAGCACCAGCGCCTCGCGCCCCTCGCGGTCGTAGAGGCGCACGTCGCTGAAGCCGACCTGCGGCCGCAGGCCGTCCCAGCCGGCGTCGATGGCGCCGATCTTCACCTGCACGCCGAGCGCCGCGGACACGCCGGACACGATCTCGCCGCGGTAGCGCTCGATGTCGGGCAGCACCCAGAAGCGCAGGGCGAGCACCAGGGCGGCGAATGCGAAAAACGCCGTCCAGGCGAGAACTTCTGTCACTCGCCACAGCCGCTTCATGGTGGAATTAACGTTTGACACGTCTCCCCGATTCATTTTAACCGCAAACCTTGGATTCGATTGAGGAAATATCCCGCTCGCGCTACGCGCGGCGGCTGCTCGAGGCGCGTCCGGAGCTGCGCGCCGAGCTCGAGCCGGCCGCGCCGGCCTTCGCGCGCGCGGCGATGCAGGCCGAGCTCGACGCGGGCGCCGGCGACGACCTGAACGCGCTGCAGCGCCGGCTGCGGCGGCTGCGCCAGCGCGTGCTGCTGCGCGTGATGGCGCGCGACCTGTCGGGACGCGCCGGCCTCGCCGAGGTGTGCGCGACGATGAGCGACCTCGCCGAGTGCTCGCTCGGCGCGGGACTGCGCTTCGCCGGCTGCGAGGACCTGGCGGTGGTGGGGATGGGCAAGCTGGGCGGGCGCGAGCTCAACGTTTCCTCGGATATCGACCTGGTGTTCGTCCATCCCGGGGAAGCCGAGGCGCGCGAGCGCTACGAGCGCGCCGGGCGCACGCTGATCAGGCTGCTATCTGAGACCACTGCGGACGGCCTTGCGTTCCGCGTCGACATGCGTTTGCGGCCGTACGGCGACTCGGGGCCGCTCGCCTGCAACCTGGAGTTCCTCGAGGCCTACTTCATCGCCCAGGGGCGGGAATGGGAGCGCTACGCCTGGATCAAGGCGCGCGCCCTGACCGGCGCGCTCGAGCGGCAGCTCGGCGCGGTGGTGCGGCCCTTCGTGTTCCGCAAGTACCTGGACTACGCCACGCTGGGCGCGATGCGGCGCCTGCATGCCGAGGTGCGCCGCGAGGTCGAGCGGCGCGAGCTGGCCGGCAACGTCAAGCTCGGCCCGGGCGGCATCCGCGAGGTCGAGTTCGTGGCGCAGGCGCTGCAGCTGATCCGCGGCGGGCGCGACGCGGAGCTCACCGTCAAGCCGACCCTGCAGGTCCTGTCGCTGCTTTCGAAAAAGAATCTCCTCCCGGAGGCGGCGGCTCGCGAGCTGAGCGAGGCCTATGTCTTCCTGAGGAACGTCGAGCACCGGCTGCAGTACCTCGACGACGCGCAGCGCCACGACCTGCCCGAAGAGGGCGAGGACTGCGAGCTGCTCGCGGCGATGTGCGGCTTCCCGTCCTGGATTCCGTTCCTTGATCAATTGCAAGCCCACCGTGCCGCGGTAACGCGCCACTTCCAGGCCGTGTTCGCCGAGGAGAAGCAGACGGTCGAGGCCTGGCCGGAGCACCCGCGCCTCGCCGCGCTGCGCGCGAGCCAGCGCTACGCCACGCTGCCGGAGGACTCGCGCCGCCGGCTCGACGCGGTGGTGCCGGCGCTCGCCCGCGCCGCGGCCGCCACC
>DASUZH010000499.1:0-2451 GCA_036376975.1 Burkholderiales bacterium
GTCGAAGTACGGCGTGGTGTAGCGGTCGGCGAGCCCCTCCATGATGGCGAGGTGCAGCTCGAGCATCTCCTCGAGCGCGTAGAAGACGCGGCGGATGTCGGCGGCTTCCTCCGAGCCGGCCAGCTTGCCGACGTCGCGGTCGGTGGCGAGGTAGACGTCGAGCTCCGGCCGAATGGCGTGCAGCGTGCGCGCGAGCAGCGTGCCGAGGTCGGCGCCGCGCTCCGGCTTGGGCAGGTAGGCCGACAGCAGCTCGCGCAGGTCGTCCAGCGGCAGCGTCGACTCGTGGCCGAAGCCGTCGAACATCACCACCGCCTGGATGTTGAAATTGACTAGCACGGCGACCACCGCGTCCTCGAAGCTGCCGACCACCACCGGCTCGTAGACGAAGTTGTCGGTGTCGCGCCGCAGCTTGCGCAGCCCTTCGGCCGACGACGGCCAGGTCGCGCGATCGCCGGGGGAGACCACCAGCACCTCGAAGTAGGGCTTGCGCGCCTGGCCGCGCCCGATCGACGGCGGCAGCGAGGTGGGCGTGTGCGGATCGTCCTCGTCGGCGGACTTCCATGCCTCCGGGTCGTCGCGGTAGCTGTTGGAGAGCAGCGAGATGCTGATGCGCTGGGTCAGCCGCGCGAGGCCCTTCCAGTCGCCCTCCTTCAGGCGCTCGTTTACCTGCGCCATCAGCTTCGGACCGGGGTAGCCGCACAGCTCCTCGAGCGGGGTGAGCTGCTCGACCAGCGCCTTCGCCTGCGACTTATCCGCCTGTCCGCCGCCGACGGCGAGCGCCTTGGCGACGCGGTGCAACTCTCGCCAGCGCTCCTCGCGCGCCTCGGATGCCGAGAAAAACGTTCCGACACCGACCGATTCCGCTGGCTTGTTCATGGCGCCTCCAATGTTAATCCTGCGAGCCTAAGACCGGCCCGCAGGTCTCGCCATTGGCCTTTGGTCCTACTAGGGGAACCGCTGGCGAATCGCCCGCTCCTGGCCCGCGGCGGCCTCGGCGCGCAGCTGCTGCAGGATCGGCTGGAAATCCGCGCGCCCGGCGTCATACGTTTGCAGGAAACCGAGCAGCTCCTGGGCGGTGCCGTCGTCCGCCGCCAACACCCTGGGAAGCGCCTCCCACTGCTCGGGGATGGCACGCGATTTCATATGCTGGTAGAGCTCGATGATCCGCTCCTGCTGCGCGTCGCGCCTGGCGTTGAACGCCCTGAAGGCGGCGCGCCAGCCTTCCTCCGTGGCGAGGGCGGCGAGCGTCGCCTCGAGCGCCTGCTGTTCTGCGTGCGCCTCGCGCAGGACCTGCTGCACCTCGTCCGCCAGATCGTCGAGCGCCACCGCCGCCGGCGGCCAGGCCGCCAGCAGGAGCAGCGCGAGCAGCCACCTCATTTGAACGCCTTCTTCGCGTCCAGCTTGAGCGCGGCGCGGCGCGCCTCGAGCGTCTCGAGCTGCAGCTTGTAGGCGACGTAGTACTTGTAGATGTTGCGCACGTAGACCACCGTCTCGTGCCCGACGCGGCGCGCCGCGATCAGCTCGACGTTGTTGAACCACTGGTTGGGATCGAGCCCCTTCGCCGCCGCCTCGGCGCGCAGCTTGGCGACGCGGCCCGAGCCCGCGTTGTAGGACGCGATCGCCAGCAGCGTGCGGTTCTGCTCGTCGAGGCCCTCGGTATCGAGGTGCTTGTCGTAGATCTGGCGCAGGTACTTGAAGCCGCCGTGCACGTTGGGCTCGGCCTTGGTGATGTCGCCCACCTTGAGCGAGGCGCCGGTCGCCGGCATCAGCTGCATGATGCCGATCGCGCCGACGTGGCTGCGCGCGCGCTGGTCGAGCTTGGATTCCTGGTAGCCGAGCGCGGCGACCATCAGGTAGTCGAAGCTGTAGCGCTCGCCGTACTTGCGGAACAGCACGATGGTCTTCTCGAAGCGCTGCCAGTCGGCGTCGGCGGTCGCGTTCTGCAGCCGCTTGAGGTACACCGGGTAGTTCTTCAGGCGCGCCGCGCGGATGCCCGGATGGGTGCGGAGGAACCGGTTCACCACCTCGGCCAGCTTCGGGCTGTCCTTGCGGAACGCCCAGGCGATCGCGCCGCCGTCGGTCAGGGCGAGCTCGGGCCGCGGCTCGATGTGCGGCAGCAGGCCCGCCCACAGCTGCGCCTTCCAGTCGTCGACCACGATCAGCTGCAGCAGGCCGGCGCCGAGCATCTCCATCATGTCCTCGTCCTCGAGCGCGTCGGGCACCAGCGTGAGCTTCATCTGCGGCTTGTTGAGCGCCCGGAAGCGCCTGTTCAGCCGCTGCAGGCTGTCGTAGTAGCTCGACGAGCGGCGCACGTGCACGTCCGTGCCGGCGAGGTCGTCGAGCGAGGCGAGGACCGGCGACGCCGGCCCGGTCACCACCACCTCGATCACGTTCTTGCCGTCGGGGATCGAGAAGTCGACGCGCTTGGCGCGCTCGGCGGTGATGGTCAGG
>DASUZH010000500.1:0-3254 GCA_036376975.1 Burkholderiales bacterium
CTCGAGGTCGATGCCGGTGCCGATGCCGATCGATTCGAACAGGTTGACCAGGTCCTCGGTGCAGACGTTGCCGGTGTAGCCGCCGCCGTACTTCACCTTCGCCGGGTGGCCGCCGACGCCGCCGAAGGACGAGTCGAAGTGGCGCGCGCCGGCCTGGTAGGCGGCGACGTAGTTCACCAGCCCGGTGCCGCGCGAGTCGTGGAAGTGCGCGATCGGCGTGAGGTAGCGCAGCCGGCCGAGCTCGCCGAACAGGTCCTTCACGGTGGCAGGGGTCGCCATGCCGGTGGTGTCGCCGAGGGTGACGTGGCGAACCCCGAGGCCGAGGAAGCGCTGCGCGTCCTCGCGCACTATGCGCCGGTCCACCTTGCCCTCGAACGGGCAGCCGAAGGCGACCGAGATGGTGCCGACCAGCTTGAAGCGCCCGTCGGCGACCCGCACCATGTCGGCGATGTTCTGCCACTGCTCCTCGCGGCCGCGGTTCAGGTTCTTGCGCGAATGCGCCTCGGAGGCCGACACCAGCAGGCTGATCTCGTCGGCGCCGTAGCCCGCCTCGCGGTCGGCGGCCGCGCGCTCCACCGCGCGCACGTTGGCGCAGGTGGCCTTGAAGGAGACGCCCGGCTGGCGCTTCAGCTTGCGCAGCACGTCGCTCGCGTCGGCGAACTGCGGCACCACCGCCGGATTGGAGTAGGAGGTGGCCTCGATGCGCTTGAAGCCGAGCGCGGCGAACCTCCCAATCAGGTCGAGCTTGCTGCGCGTTGGGACGAATTCCGGCTCGTTCTGCAGGCCGTCGCGCGCGAAGCATTCGCAGATCGTCACCGCGTCCATGGTTGACAGTATCAACTATCCCGGCTTATTGTCAAAGCAATGGACTACGCCATCGAGCCGCGCCCGGCCGGCACGCAGTCGCAGGGCGTCGAGCCCGGCTACGCGCACACCGCCAACCGCTGGCCGTCGCGGCCGCTCGCGCGCCGCCCGCACACCGCCGCCGAGCTGAGCGGGCCGGCCGGCCTGCTGCGGCGCCTGGCGCCGGTGCGCGGCGACCTCGCCGGCTACGGCGACAGGCGGGCGATCGGCCAGCTGATCCACGTGCGCGCGCGGGTGGTCGACGAGGACGGCACGCCGGTGCCCGGCGCGCTGGTCGAGGTCTGGCACTGCAACGCCGCCGGCAAGTACATCCATCCCAACGATTCTAACGATGCTCCGGCCGATCCCAACTTCTACGGCGCCGCGAGGATGGTGGCCGGCGACAGCGGCCTGGTGGAGCTGCGCACCATCAAGCCGGGGGCGTATCCGGTGCCCGACAGCGGCGGCTGGTGGCGGCCGCCGCACATCCACTTCTCGGTGTGGGGCCGCGTCTGGCTGTCGCGCCTGGTGACCCAGATGTTCTTCCAGGACGAGCCGCTCAACGAGCACGACGCCATCCTCAACGCCATCCGCGAGCCCGAGGCGCGCTCGCGCTGCATCGCCCGCCTCGCGCCGACCGCGAAGGGGCCGGCGGACGCGCTGGTCTATGAATACCAGCTGGTAGTGCGCGGCCGCAAAGCTGCGCCGCGCTTGTAATGAAGAAGCTCATTCCGACCGGGGAAATGACGCTGGGGCCCTTCTTCCCGCGCGAGTTCGCGCAGGGCGCCAACGACCTCACGGCGGTGGACGGCAAGCGGGCGAAGGGCGAGGCGATCGAGATCAGCGGCCGCGTCACGCAGGTCGACGGCAAGGCGCTCGACAACGTGGTGCTCGAGATCTGGCAGGCGGATGCCGACGGCCGCTACGACAGCCCGGACTTCTTCGGCTGGGGCCGCGCCGCGACCGACGCGGACGGGGTGTTTCACTTCAAGACCATCAAGCCGGGCCGTTCCGCGGGGCGCGCAGCGCACATCAACGTGCTGATCCTCTATTCGGGGTTGATGCGGCAGCTGCAGACCGCGCTGTTCTTCGAGGACTCCGACGATCCGGTGTTGTCCGCGGTGGAAAAGAGCCAGAGAAGCCTGCTGCTGGCGAAGAAGACCGGCCCGCACGCCTATCGCTTCGACATCCGGCTGCGCGGGGAAGGCGAGACCCCTTTCTTTGGCGATTGAGATGCGCGTGATCCGCGACCTGATCTCCTACCGCCTGCACGTGGTGGCGAACCTGCTGTCGCGCGGCGCCGAGCTGCGCTACCGCAGGCAGTTCGGCGTCAGCCTGTGGGAGTGGCGCACCGTCGCGCACCTCGGCGCGGCGCGCGAGCCGCTCTCGCTCAACGAGCTGGCGCGCTTCGCTGGCATCCACAAGAGCCAGATGAGCCGCGTGGTCACCGGCCTCACCGAGCGCAAGCTGGTGCTGCGCGCGGCGGACGCGGACGACGCGCGCGGCGTGCGCCTCACGCTGAGCAAGGCCGGCCGCAGGCTCTACCAGGACCTGATCGGCGCGGCGACCGAGCGCGACGAGGTGTTCCGCCGCTGCCTGACGAAGGACGAAGCCGAGGCGTTCGACAAGGTGCTCGGCAAGCTCACCGGCCAGGCGCGCGCCCTGATCGAGCGCGAGAAGCAGGCCCGATAGGAAAATGCCGGCATGAAAACCCGCATTACCGAGCTGCTCGGCATCGAGCACCCGATCTTCCAGGCCGCGATGAGCTGGGCGTCGTCGAGCTCCGCGCTGATCGTCGCGGTGTCGAACGCCGGAGGCCTCGGCGTCCTGGCGGCCGGTCCCCTCCGGCCGGACGACTTTCGAAAAATATTGGCCGACATCAAGCAAAAGACGAAAAAACCATACGGCGTGAATATTCCGCTCAACAATCCGCGGGCGCCGGAGCTGCTGGACATCGCCTTCGACGCAAGGATTCCCGTCATGGTCGCTTCGCAGGGCGGGCCGCGCGAGCATCTCGCGCGCTTCCGCTCGATCGGCGCCAAGTGGCTGCACGTGGTCGCCTCGGTCGAGCACGCGCAGAAGGCCGAGGCGGCCGGGGTCGACGCGCTGGTGGTCGACGGCGCCGAGGCGGGCGGCCACCCGCCGCCGAACCAGGTCGGTACCTTGGTCCTCGTGCGCCGCATCGTGCGCGCGACCAAGCTGCCGGTGGTCGCAAGCGGCGGCGTCGCCGACGGCGCCGGCGTGGCCGCGCTGCTCGCGCTCGGCGCGGAAGCGGTGCAGCTCGGCACGCGCTTCATCGCCACGCCCGAGGCGAACGTGCACGACAACTACAAACGGGCGGTGCTCGCCGCCGACGTCGGCGACACCACGCTGGTCGGCCGCGGCGGCCTGCCGATCCGCCAGCTGAAGAA
>DASUZH010000501.1:0-3030 GCA_036376975.1 Burkholderiales bacterium
GCGCGGCATCGAGATGGGCGCGAGCGCCTCGCCGGCGGCGTTCTCCGCCTACATCCGCTCCGAGGCCGACGCCTTCGTCAAGCTGGTGCAGGACGCCGGCATCAAGGTGGACTGATGGTGTCGCGGCCCTAGCGCCAGACGAGGAGCGTGCAGAACACCAAGGTACCAAGGAACAGGGTTTCACCTACCAGCAGCGCGACCGGGCGCCAGCCGAGGCTGGCGAATTCCTGGAACGAGGTCTTCACGCCGAGCGCGGCGATGGCGGTGACCAGGCAGGCGCGCGAGACGTCGGACAGCGTGCCGACCGCCGCCGGCGGCAGCCAGCCGAAGCTCGCCGCCGCGGCGAGCGCGGCGAACACGGCGAGGAACCACGGCACCAGCGGCGTGCCCTTCACCGTGCCGCGGCTCGCGCGGAACGCGTAGGACAGGGCGAGCACCACCGGCAGCAGCATCGCCACGCGCAGCAGCTTGACGTAGGTGGCGTTGGCGCCGGCCTCCGGCGAGATGATGTAGCCCGCGCCCACCACCTGCGCGACGTCGTGGATCGTGCCGCCGAGGAACACGCCGGCGGCGCCGGCGTCGAACCCCGCCAGGCGCACCACCAGCGGGTAGGCGATCATCGCCACCGTCGAGAGCAGCGTCACGCCGACCACCGTGAGCAGGGTGAACTGGCTGCTGCGCTCGGTGCGCGGCAGCACCGCGGCGATGGCGAGCGCCGCCGAGGCGCCGCAGATCGCCACCGCGCCGCCGGTGAGCAGGCCGTCCGCGGTCGACTGCTTCGTCGCGCGCGCCAGCCAGGCGCCGAAGGCGATGGTCAGCAGCACCGCCACCACCATCAGCAGCACCGTGGTGCCGCCGAGCGCCGCGATCTGCTCCAGCGTGATGCGCGCGCCGAGCAGCCCGACGCCGAGGCGCAGCACGGTGCGCGCGGCGAGCTCGATGCCGAGGCGCGTGCGCGGGTCGTCGGCCAGGAAGTTGAACGAGATGCCGAAGAACAGCGCGTACAGGAACTGCGGCCCGCCGTAGTGCTCCGAGACGAAGGTCGCGGCGAGCGCGATCATCCCCGCCGTGATCAGGCCGGGGGTATAGCGGCGCCAGGTGTCCAGCACGTTTACTGAGTCTTGTATTTCTTCAGTGCGCCGGCGGTGAATGCGATGCCGTGCCCGGGCTTCGCGCCGATGCGGAACTCGCCGTCCTTGCACTGCGGCGTTTCCTCGAACAGGTCGTCGGGGTGCCAGTCCATGTACTCGACCAGGAAGCCGTTCGCCAGCGCGCCGACCACCGGCAGCGAGATCTCGTGCGCCACGTGCGGCGCGATCTGCAGCTGGTGCGCGGCGGCGAGCCGGCCGATGCGCATCGTCTCGCTGTAGCCGTTGGCGCGGCAGACGTCGGGCATCAGGTAGCTGGCGCCGCGGCGGTCGATGATGTCGCGGAACTCCCATCGCGTGAAAGCGTTCTCCCCGGTCGCGATCGGGATGCGGATCTTTTCTGCCACCTGCTGCAGGGCCGAGAGATCATCGGCCAGCACCGGCTCCTCGTACCAGACCAGGTCGAACTCCTCCAGCATCTGGGCCTGGCGCAGCGTGTTGAGCACGTCGAGGCGCTGGTTGACGTCGACCATCATGCGCATCCTGCCGCCGAGCGCGCGGTGCACCGCCTGCACCCGCCTGCGGTTGCCTTCCAGGTCGGGGTCGTGGATCTTCATCTTGTAGTACTTCACGCCCTGCGCGGCGTAGCGCTCGGCTTCGGCGACCAGGTCCTTCTCGGAGTACTTGCCCCACCCGCCGCTGCCGTAGCAGGCGACGCGGTCGCTGTGCGCGCCCCACAGCTTGTGCAGCGGCAGCTTCGCCACCTTGGCGGCGAGGTCCCACAGCGCGATGTCGGCGGCCGACAGGGCGTAGGCGGCGACGCCCTGCTTCTTGATGCCCATGTCGACGCGGAACATCTTCTCCCACAGGCGCTCGACGTACAGCGGGTCCTCGCCGAGCAGCGCGGGCTTCAGGCGCGTCTCGAGGTAGGTGTGCACCGCCTCGGCGCCGCCGCCGTTGAACACCTGGCTGTAGCCGAGGCCGCGCAGGCCCTCGTCGGTCGCGATCTCGGCGACGACGAACTTGTGGTGCGGGAACTGCAGCGCCATCTGGTGGCGCGTGGGAATGGTGAGGACGCAGGTGTCGACGGCGGTGATCTTCATCGCCCCGATGCTAGCAGGGCCTCCACCTCGTCGGCATCGTACTTTCGCGGAATGTGCTGCGGGCAGTTGATGTCCCAGGCCTCGACCTCGAACACGATGCGCCGCGGGCTGCCCTTCGCTCCCTCGACCCGCGCGCGGCCCCAGATCTTGATGCGCCGCTGCTCGGCGTAGTCCATCAGGAACAGGAATGCCTTCGGGTTCTCGGCCAGGTTGTCGACGCTGATGTACTGGCGGTTGCCCTCGAGGTCGTCGAAGGAGAGCGTCTTCTCGTCGAGCACGCGCAGGAAGCCCCTCGGCCCGCCGCGGTGCTGGATGTAGGGCTGGCCGTCGGCGCCGGCGGTGCCGAAGTAGAACGAGTTGCGCTCGGCGATGAACTCGCGCAGGCGGCGGTCGACTTTGCTCCTCAGGGTCCGGGGTCGCGGCATGCAGGCACTTTGCGCCAATTGCCTTGAATTATTAATAGCCGACAGCTGCAATTTACTAGTACGATTTTGTTAGTAATGGACCGGCTCCGCGCCCTGCAGACCTTCGTGCGCATCGTCGACGGCGGCAGCCTGTCGGCGGCGGCGCGCTCGATCGGCGTGTCCCTGCCGGCGGTGGTGCGCACGCTCGCCGCCCTCGAGGAGCACCTCGGCACGCGGCTGCTGAACCGCACCACGCGCCGCATCAGCCTGACCGACGCCGGCAGCGAGTACTACCAGCGCGGGCGGCAGCTGCTCGCCGAGCTCGAGGAGACCGAGCTCGCCGCGTCCTCGGCGAAGAGCCGGCCGGCGGGCACGCTGGCGGTGACCGCGCCGGTGCTGTTCGGCCGCTTCAACGTGGTGCCGATCCTCACCGAA
>DASUZH010000502.1:0-5132 GCA_036376975.1 Burkholderiales bacterium
CAACGAAACTCGAGAAGGCGTTGAAACGTGAAGTGCAGATCGGCGAGCAGCCTTACATGCTGACGATCGATCCGCAGGGCCTCAAGCTGGTGCCGAAGGGCAAGCGCAACGGGCTCGAGCTGGCGTGGAGCGCGCTGGTGAGCGGCGACGCGGCCCTCGCCACCGCGCTCAACGCCTCGATGCAGCCGAAGACCGGCTAGCGCAGGTCTACGGTGGATTGAGCTGCTGATAGGCGGCGTTCGCCACGCCGAGCAGCGCGTCCTTGCTGATGTCGGCCGAGGAAAGCGCGTAGCCGACTTTGGTGTCCACCCAGTAGAAGACGCCGACGTTGCCTTCGCGCGCGTAGCGGAAGGCGGTCGAGCGGTTCGATCCCATGTCGCTGCGCACGTAGAGAGTGACGCGCGTGCCCTGGTTGCACTGGTACATGAAATGCGCCACCGGCCCGGTCTCGCCGGGCAGCAGGCGGCCGCCGACCAGGCTGTATCCGACCGACTCCAGCTTGGGTGCGCGCAGTTGCGTGCCGAGCCGCTTCGACAGCCACGCCACCAGGTGCGCTTCCTGGTCGGCGCCGACCTCGACCGGATGACGAACCTCCGGCGAATAGGTGGCGTGCGCCACCGCTGCGCGGTGCGCCATGACCGCGCCGACGTCAGCGCGCGGCGCAGCTACCTGCCGCGAGTCGCGAAACTCCCAGCCGGCAAACGCGCCGATCGCCAGGCCGAGCGCCATCCAGCCGGCGACGCGGGCGAGCCCGTGCCAGCGCCGGCGCGGCACGCGAGCGCCGCCCAGCCAGTCGGGCAGCGGCTCGTCCAGCACCGGGTCGTAGGCACGGCGCAGCTCTTCGCCGAGGCGGCGATACGCCGCGACGCGCTCGGCGTCGTCGGGCCGCGCCGCGAGCCAGGCCTCGACGGCGCGCGAGCGCTCCTCGCTCAGCCTGCCGTCGGCGTAGGCCTGCAGCTCGCTGTCCGAGATCTGCAGCTCGTCGCTCACTTCACCACCTTCAGCTTGGCCGACGCGGCGCCGCCGAGCATCATGGCGCGCAGCTTCTCGCGCGCGCGCGACAGGCGCGACATCACCGTGCCGATCGGGATGCCGAGGGTGCGCGCCACCTCGTCGTAGCTCATGTCCTCGAGGGTGACCAGCAGCAGCACAGAACGCTGCTCGCCCGGCAGGCGCCCGATCGCGCGGTCGAGGTCGCGCATCAGCAGCGCGTCGCCCTGCGGCGCGCGCTGCGCGAGCTCGGGCATCTCGTCCTCGAGCGTGTCGGTGGCGCGCGTAGCGCGCACTTTGTTTACGTGTACGTTGTGCATCACCGTGAAAAGCCACGCGCGCAGGTCGGTGCCGCGGCGGTAAAGGTGCAGCTTCGCCCAGGCTCGCTCGAGGGTGTCCTGCACCAGGTCATCGGCGGCGGCGCGGTCGCCCACCAGCGCTCGGGCATAACGCCGCAGCCGCGGGATCAGCTCGACCAGGCGTTCGGCTTCGTTCATAGGGATAACAAGTGTACGCCGACCGCTATTCCGTAAAAGAAGGTCAGTTCTTCTTCTCGCTCTCGACGGGGGGGATCGAGCGCAAGTAGGCAACCAGCGCGGCCAGGTCCTGGGGGGTGAGCTGGCTGGTGGTGTTCGTGATCACTTCCCCCATGGTTTCGTTCGCGACGTCGCCGTCGGAGGTCATGCCGGTCTGCAAGTAGTCGCGGATTTCGCTCTCGCTCCATTTCAGCCGTCCGCGCGTGATGTTCGGCACACCCTTGCCCTCGGGACCTTCGCTCGAGCCGCCGAGCCAGCGATCGCGCTTCATCCCGCCGAGCGAGGTGCGCGGCGTATGGCACTCGCCGCAATGGCCCAGGGCGTTTGCGACGTACGCGCCGCGACCGACCGGAGTCTTCTGGTCGACGTTCAGCGGACCGGGCTCGAAGTAGAGCCATTTCCAGAACGAAACGCCGATGCGCCAGCGATAGAGGAAACCCAGCTCGTGCTCCTGGCTCGCGCGCCCGCTTGGCGGGAGCGTGCGCAAGTAGGCCCACAGGTCGCGCAGGTCCGCGTCGGTCATTCCTGTGAACGACGCGTAGGGAAACGCCGGAAAATAGTTTGAGCCATCGACTCGCTTGCCTTCGCGCATCGCACGGATGAAGTCGGCCTCGCTCCACTTGCCGATGCCGGCGGTCGGATGCGGCGTGATGTTGGGACCATAGAAGGTGCCGAACGGCGTCTTCAGCGCACGGCCGCCCGCATAGGGCACCGCATCCTTCGGATCCTTCGTGACCTGCGTGTGGCAGCCGACGCAGCCGCCCGCCTTCGAGAGGTAAAGGCCGCGCTTGGCATCGCCCTGCGCGAGCGCAGCGCCCGCGCAAAACACCAGGCTGAGAAGAAAAAGCCCCGCCGCAGCGGGGCTCTTTACCTGCGACAAGCTATTCGCTTACTGCTTGACTCGGAAGCTGTCGTGGCAGGCGCCGCACGACTTGCCGACGCCCGGGAACGCAGCCTTCACGCCGGCCTCGTCCTTGGCACGCGCCGCGGAGGCGAGCTTGACGACCTCGCCCTGCAGCCGGTCCGCGGCTTCCTGGAAGCCCTTGGGATTGGTCCAGATCTCCGGGCGGGCCGCCGACTTCTCGCCCTTGGTGCTCTCATGGAACCCGTCCCACGGCATCTGGGCAAGATTCTCGACGTAGGTCGCGTTGCGCGCGACGACGTCGGCGTTGTACGGGATCTTGCCGTTCACCATGGCGCCGATCGGACCGAAGTACTTGGCGATCAGGGTCATGGCTGACTGGCGCTGCTTCACCAGCGTTTCGGGCTTCGCCTGCGCCAGCGCACTCAGCGGCGCGGCAAGAGCGGCGATCGTGCCTGCCGCGATGAGAGCTTTTCTCATTTATCCAATCTCCTCGGGTTGGGATCGAACTGGCTAACAACGCCCTGGGACAGTTTATTTCACCTTATCGCAGGCCGGCTGCGTATTCCGCTACGGCCTTGATCTCGCGCTCGCTCAGGCGGGCGGCGACGCCGCGCATCATCCCGTTCGGGTCGTTGGCGCGGGCGCCTTCCTTGAACGCGCGCAGCTGGGTGGCCAAATACTCCGCATACTGGCCGGCGACGCGAGGATATTGGGCAGGAATGCCGGCGCCCGTCGGACCGTGGCATCCGGCGCATGCCGGCACGCCGGTCTGCGCATTGCCGCCGCGCCACACCTTCTGTCCGAGCGCGGCGAGCTCCTTGTCCGCGGCGGCGGCGGGCTTGAGTTTCTGGCCCGAATAGTAGGCGGCGAGGTTCTTCATGTCCGCTTCCGAGAGGTTCGCCACCATCCCGGTCATTACCGCGTTCTCGCGCACGGGTTTCTTGCCGCCCTGCGCCTTGAAATCGACCAGCTGCTTGTGCAGGTACTCGGGAACCTGGCCGGCGATCTTTGGATTGGCCGGGCCGATGCTGTTGCCGTCCGCCGCGTGGCACGCAGCGCAGACCTGCGCCGCGATGCTCTGGGCCTTGGCCGCATCCTGGGCAAGGGAAGGGCCGCCCAGAACGGCCAGACCAACGGCAAGCGCGCATGCACGGATCATCCCTTTGCTCCCCTGCGATTCGAAAGCCGCGATTTTATTAGAATTTCCGCCCTCGGATGAAACCCTTCGCGCAATCGCGGTTTGTGCTCTCGGCAGCCTTGCCCGCCGACTTGCCCCCTGTGGGTCCGCCTGAGCTCGCCTTCGCCGGTCGCTCGAACGTCGGCAAGTCGAGCGCCATCAACGCGCTGCTCGGCCGCAAGGGCCTGGCACGCACCAGCAAGACGCCCGGGCGCACGCAGACCATCAATTTCTACGAGCTCGGCGGCGGCGAGCGGCTAGTCGACCTTCCGGGCTACGGCTATGCCCGCGTGCCGCGCGCGGTGCGCGAGCAGTGGAAGGCGTTGGTGGGGGCGTACCTCGAGTCGCGCGATCCGGTGGCGGTAGTCGTAGTGATGGACGCGCGTCATCCGCACACCGACCTCGACGCACAGCTGCTCGGCTGGCTGGGCGAGCGGCGCACGCTGTTGCTGCTGTCGAAAGCGGACAAGCTGCCGCGCGCCGCTCAGGCCGCCACGCTGCAGAGCGCGCGCGCGTGGTCGCCGCACGTCCATCTGTTTTCGAGCGTTACGCGACAGGGCGTCGACGAATGTCGCGACCTGCTTGCCGGTTGGCTGCAAGCAGATCGCGGGAATAAAAAGCCCCCGGTAAAGGGGATATAAACCGGGGGCGAAAGCGCCTTAACTTTGGATTAAGGCAACCCGCTCAGGGAGGAGAAGCGGGAGACGATCATCTCGTCTGAAGGTAAGATTCGCCTCCCCGGGGAAAAGTTCCAGCCCGGTTGAAAAGCCCAATAACCTCAAAGCGATGAAGGTCTACGGCCAGTTCCCCTCGGTACGCATGCGGCGCATGCGGCGCGACGAGTTTTCCCGCCGGCTGATGCGCGAAACCGTGCTCACGACCGACGACCTGATCTACCCGGTATTCGTCCTCGACGGGAAATCCCGTACGGAAAATGTGGCTTCCATGCCCGGGGTGCAGCGGATGACGGTGGACAAGCTTCTGGCGCACGCGGAGCAATGCGTGAAGCTGCGCATCCCCGCGCTGGCGCTGTTCCCGGTGATCGAGCCGCGGCTGAAGACGGCCGACGGGCGCGAAGCCTTCAACCCGAAGGGCCTAGTGCCGCGCGCCACGGCGGCGCTGAAGAAGCGCTTTCCCGAGCTCGGCATCATGACCGACGTCGCGCTCGATCCCTACACCACGCACGGCCAGGACGGCGTGATCGATCGCAGCGGCTACATCCTCAACGACGCCACGCTTGAAGTGCTGGTGCGCCAGGCGCTGGCGCAGGCCGAAGCCGGCGTCGACATCGTCGCGCCTTCCGACATGATGGACGGGCGCATCGGCCGCATCCGCGCCGCGCTGGAAAAGGCCGGCCACATCCACACCAAGATCATGGCCTACTCGGCCAAGTACGCTTCCGGCTTCTACGGTCCGTTCCGCGATGCCGTCGGCTCGGCGAAGAACCTCGGCAAGAGCGACAAGAAAACCTACCAGATGGACCCGGCGAACTCGGACGAGGCGCTGTGGGAAGTCGGGCTCGACCTCGCCGAGGGCGCCGACATGGTGATGGTGAAGCCCGGCC
>DASUZH010000503.1:0-2428 GCA_036376975.1 Burkholderiales bacterium
CGACGAGGTCAACATCGGCCGCGTCGCCGCGCTGCGCATGGGCACCGGGCAGAAGGTCCCCGGCTGGACCGTGATGCGCAACTGCGCCTCCGGCATGCAGGCGGTCGACTCCGGCATCAGCAACATCCTCGCCGGCAAGTCCAGCCTCGTCCTCGCAGGCGGAGTGGATGCCCTGTCGCGGGCTCCGCTCCTCTACGGCGACAAGATGGTGCTGTGGTTTTCCGACATGGCGGCCGCGCGCACGACAGGACAACGGCTCTCTCTTTTCGCGAAGATTCCGGTGAAGGCAATGCTCGCGCCGGTCATCGGCATCATGAAGGGCCTCACCGACCCGATGGTCGGCCTGCTGATGGGCCAGACGGCGGAGAACCTGGCGCACCGCTTCGGCATCACGCGCGAGCAGCAGGACGCGTTTTCAGTCCGCTCCCACCAAAGGGTTCTTGCTTCTCAACAGAACAAATATCTGGCGCCCGGCGGCGGGGAAGTCGAGGCGCTGTTCGACTCGAAGGGCAATCCTTACCTGCTCGACGACGGCGTGCGGGCGGACGCCTCGATGGAAGGCCTCGCCAAGCTGAAGCCGTTCTTCGACCGCAAGTACGGTTCGGTGACGCCGGGCAACAGCTCGCAGATCACCGACGGCGCGGCGTGGCTGATCCTCGCCTCCGAGGCTTCCGTCAGGAAATTTGATTTGAGACCCATCGGGCGGATCGTCGACTCCGAGTGGGCCGGCCTCGACCCGGCGCAGATGGGCCTCGGCCCGGTGCATGCGGCGACGCCGATCCTCAAGCGGCACAACCTGGGGCTCGACGACCTTGACTACTGGGAGATCAACGAAGCCTTCGCGGCGCAGGTGCTCGGCTGCCTGGCGGCCTGGAAGGACGAGAAGTACTGCCGCGAGGAGCTCGGCCTCGACCGCGCGATGGGCGAGCTGAACCAGGAGAAGCTGAACGTCGACGGCGGCGCCATCGCGCTCGGCCACCCGGTCGGCGCTTCCGGCACGAGGATCGTCCTGCACCTGCTGAAAACGCTCAGGCGCAATCGGGCCAAGCGGGGCATCGCCGCGATCTGCATCGGCGGCGGCCTCGGCGGCGCGATGCTGGTGGAGGCCCTCTGATGGACCGCGCCGTAATCACCCGCCACTTCTACTGGGAAACCGACAAGGACGGCCTCGCCTGGCTGACCTTCGACAAGCAGGGCGAGTCGGCCAACACCTTCTCGAAGGAGGCGCTCAACCAGCTTTCCGCCTGCCTCGACGAGATCAAGGGCGCCGCGCCCAAGGGCCTGGTGATCCGCTCGGCGAAGGAAAACTACATCGCCGGCGCCGACGTCAACCAGTTCGTGCGCTTCCAGACGCCGGAGGAGGCGGTGGACTTCACGCGCCTCGGCTGGGACACCATGCAGAAGCTGCGCGACCTGCCCTTCCCCACCACGGCGATGGTGAACGGGTTCTGCATGGGCGGCGGCCTCGAGATGGCGCTCGCCTGCACCTACCGCGTGGCGCTCGACGAGCCGAAGACGCGCTTCGCCTTCCCCGAGGTGATGCTCGGCATCTGGCCGTTCTGGCACGGGCTGCAGTGGCTGCCGAAGCTGGTCGGCCCGGCCGCGGCGCTCGACATGATCCTCACCGGCAAGTCGGTCGACGCCAAGCGCGCGAAGCGCATGGGCCTGGTCGACCAGGCGGTGCCGCTGCGCATCCTGGAGAACACCGCGCGCATCGTCACCTTGGAAGCCAAGCCGAGGAAGCCGCTGCCGCTCGTCCAGCGCCTGATGCTGACGTTCCGCTCGTTCGTCGCCTCCCAGGCGCGCAAGCAGGTGGCGAGGCGCGCGAAGAAGGAGCACTACCCGGCGCCCTACGCCATCCTGGAAGCCTGGGTGAAGTACGACGGCGACCCGTTCATCAATCCCGACGATCCGCTCACCTCGATCAAGGCCCTCTCCACCCACCCGACGACGCGCAACCTGATCCGCATCTTCTTCCTGCAGGAGCGCATGAAGGGGCTCGCCAAGGGCGTCGACTTCAAGGCGCGCCACGTGCACGTGATCGGCGCCGGCGTGATGGGCGGCGACATCGCGGCGGTGTGCGCGATGCGCGGCATCACGGTGACCCTGCAGGACGTCTCGGTCGAGCGCCTGGCGCCGGCGGTGAAGCGCGCGGCCGAGCTGTTCGACAAGCGCCTGCGCGATGCGCGCCGCGTGCGCGACGCCTTCGACCGGCTGATCCCCGACGCGAGCGGCGAAGGCGCCGGCCAGGCCGACGTGATCATCGAGGCGATCGTCGAGAACCTCGAGGCCAAGCGGTCGCTTTTTTCCTCTCTGGAGAAAATTGCCAAACCGGAAGCCATCCTGGCCAGCAACACCTCCAGCCTCAAGCTGGCCGACATCGCCACCGCGCTGAAGGATCCGTCCCGCCTGGTCGGGATCCACTTCT
>DASUZH010000504.1:0-5020 GCA_036376975.1 Burkholderiales bacterium
CTCGGATTGCCGGTAGAGGAACTGCTCTACCTCGTGCTGGGCCTTCATGCGGCGGTCATGTACTTCGCCCAGGCCTTCATCTGGTTGCGCATCGGCGCTTCCGAGGTGCCCTGGTTCGGCGCGCTCGACACCTCGCCCGGCTTCTCGATGTCGTGACCGTGGTGGCGCGCGAAGCTCACCCAGTCGCCGCCGTTGGACGACAGGCCCTGGTGGCACTTCCAGAAGTTCTCCAGGTCGTCGGCGTTGATCAGCGTGGTGGGCGAGTTCACCAGGTTGTAGTAGGCGAGCGAGCGGCGATAGATCGCCTCCGGCGCGCCCTTCAGGCGGAAGTGCCAGATCTCGGTCAGCGTGCGGTCCACGCCCAGCGGCCGCACCGCGCGCAACTGCTGCAGCGGCGACTGCACCGAGAGGCCCGGGTAGACGAGCACGTGGTGGATGTTCACGCCCACGATCTCCTCGAAGCGCTTCTGGCCGTAGGCCTTGATCATGATCTTGTCGTAGGCCTTGGTGTCCGGGTCCTGCGGCCGCAGGCCCATGTAGCCGGTGAGCACGCAGTGGCCGTACGGGTAGTTGATGGTCTGGAAGTTGTCCCACTTGTCGATGGTGACGGTCGCGAACGCGGACAGCATGTGGTACGAGAGCGCTTCTCCGGCCTTGGCCTTCTTTGCGATCTGTTTCTCGACCTCGTGCGCTGCGCGGCCGGTCGACTGGTGCGTCACCGACGGGTGCAGCGCGTCGATCTGGTTCTCCATGAACAGCTTCCAGTTCGAGTGCTGGATGACGCGGAAGCAGTTCGGCACCACCTCGACCTCGCCCTCCGGCGCGCGGTCGCACATGTCGTCGAAAGCCACGATCGACTTGCCGAGAAATTCCTTCAATCCCGGTCCAGTCGGCGAAAGACTTGCGAATACGAACCCCCTGTAGCTTTCCACCCGCGCCGCCTTCTTCATGCTGAGCTCGGGGCTGTCCTTGTTCAGGCGCGTGCCGGCGTAGCCGGAGTCCATCATCGGGATCTGCTTCAGCCGGCCGTCGTGGTGGAACTGCCAGGCGTGGTAGGAGCAGCGGAACTGCTCGCCGGTATTGCCGTGGCGGTCGCCGCACATCATGTTGCCGCGGTGCGGGCAGCGGTTGTAGAGGACGTGGACCTTGTTGTCCTTGCCGCGCACCATCAGCATCGGCTGGCGGCCGATCTGCAGGGTGTAGTAGTCGCCGACCTTGGGAATCTGGCTCTCGTGGCCGCAGTAGATCCACACCGTCTCGTGGATGCGCTGCATTTCCATCTCGAAGATCTGCTTGTCGGTGTACACCTCGCGCCGCACGCGATCGGGTTCGACAAACTGCGCTGGATTCATGACTCGCCTCCTCGTGCCGAATGATAATCTAGCCGTCCCTCTGGAGGAGGTGCCATGTTTCGCATGCTCGCCGTTCTGCTGTGCCTCGTTTCGACAGCCGCGTCCGCCCAGACCGCAGTGCGCGTCAAGGTGTTCCCCGGCTCGCAGAACCTGCCGCTGATCGCCGGCGTGTCGCAGGGCTACTTCGAGCGCCAGGGCCTCAAGGTCGAGGTGCTGTTCACGCAGAGCTCGCAGGAGCAGCGCGACGGCCTCGCCTCCGGCGACTTCCAGATCGCGCATTCCGCGGTGGACAACGCGGTGGCGATGGTGGAGCGCGCGAAGAAGGACGTCATCATCGTCAGCGGCGGCGACAGCAGCATGAACGAGGTCTATGTCCAGCCCGACGTGAAGTCGGTCGCCGACCTGAAGGGCCGCACCATCATCGTCGATGCGCCGAACACCGCCTACGCGCTGCAGCTGAGGAAGATCCTGCTGATGCACGGCCTCAAGGCCGGCGACTACAAGGTGCAGCCGATCGGCGCCACCTTCCTGCGCCTGAAGGCGCTGCGCGAGAACAGCGAGTACGCCGCCTCGACTCTCAACCCGCCGTTCTCGCTCGAGGCGCAGGCCGCGGGCAAGAAGAGCCTCGGCCGGGTGGTCGACCTGATCGGGCCCTACCAGGCGACCGGCGCCTTCGTGCTGCGCGACTGGGCGAAGGCCAACGCCGAGACGCTGGAGCGCTACCTCGCCGCGCTGATCGAGGGCACGCGCTGGTCGGTCGCGCCGGCGAACCGCGACGCCGCGGCGAAGCTGCTGGTCGAGCGCTTCAAGGTCGAGCCGGCGAACGCCGGGCGCATGGTCGAGTACCTGGCCGACCCGAAGTTCGGCCTCAACCCGGACGCGCGCCTGGACCTCGGCGGCTTCCGCGCGGTGCTCGCGCTGCGCGCCGAGATCGAGGGCGACTGGGGCGGCAAGCCGCCGCCGGCCGAGCGCTACCTGGACCTTACCTACTTCGACAACGCCATGAAGAAGGTGCGCAATTGAAGGTCATCGACGTCCATACGCACATGCTGAACGACGCCTACCTGGCGTTGCTCAAGAAGCATGGCGGCGGCTACAAGGTCAGGAAAGTGGTCGGCGGGCAGACCGGCATCTTCAAGGACGGCGCGCCGTTCATGACGCTGATGCCGGGGATGTTCGACTACGAAGTGCGTCTGAAGGCGATGGATGCGGCCGGCGTGGACATCGCAATCGTCACGCTCACCAGCCCGAATGTGTACTGGGGGTCGCCGCGAATTTCTTTGGAAGTATCTGAACTAATAAATAATGATATGGCGGAGAAGCAACGGCGTTATCCCGAGCGGATCCGCTTCATGTGCTCGCTACCCTGGCAGCACCCCAAGCTAGCAGTGGCTGAGCTCAAACGTGCCTGCGACGAGCTCGGCACGGTCGGCGTCATGGTCATGGCCAACATCGACGGTCGTTCGCTCACGGACAAGTCATTCAGCAGCATTTGGCGGGAGATCGACCGCCGGGGGCTTCCGGTTCTTGTCCACCCCAGCGCGCCGCCGGGGACCAAGCACCTCGACGTCATGAAGTACAACCTGATCGCCTCGGTCGGCTTCATGTTCGACACCTCGCTCGCGGTGAGCCGCATGATCTTCGACGGCTTCTTCGACCGCTATCCGAAGCTCAAGCTGATCGCCGGGCACGGCGGCGGCACGCTGCCCTACATCGCCGGCCGGCTGGACATCTGCCACGCCAACATGCCTGCCGCACGCACTCGCATCAGCGCGCTGCCGAGCACTTACCTAAAGCGCATCTACTACGACAGCGTGGTGTTCTTGCAGGAATCGCTCGAGCTGGCGGTCAAGGTGGGCGGAGCCAGCCAGGTTCTCTACGGCTCCGACTACCCGCACAACATCGGCGACATGAAGGGCTGCCTGGCGCGCGTCGACGCGCTGCCGCCCGCCGCGCGCGACGCGGTGCGCGGCGGCAACGCGCAGCGCATCTTCAGGCTTTGAGCTTCGGCATCACTTCCTTGGCGAACAGCTCGAGCGAGCGGATCGCCGCCTGCGGCGCGATGTTGCCGAAGGAGAAGATGCACAGCATGTAGTTCATGCCGGTGGCGTCGATGGCTTCCTGCAGCTTCTCCGTCACGCTCTCCGGCGGGCCGACGATCAGGCGCTGCGGCGACTCCTCGCTGTAGGGCTCGAGCTTCATCACGTCGGGCCGGCCGTACTTGCGCGTCAGGTGGTGCATGTGCCCCTTCCACGCCTCGTAGGCCTGCAGCCCGGTGCGCTCCGCCTCGACGTAGCTCTCGGCGATGACGATGTGCTGCGTCTTGGCGAGGAACGGCGCGTCGACGTGGCCGTTGTGGCGGCCCTGGTCGTCCTTGTGCTGCTCCCACACCTCGCGATATTGGGCAAAAAGCGACTTGGACTCGGAAGTCTTCGCGATCAGGGCGGTGTGGTAGCCGTGGCGCGCGGTGAACTCGATCGAGTCCTTGTTCGAGCTGGGGAACCAGAGCGGCGGGTAGGGGCGCTGCACCGGCTTGTTGTACAGCTCGACGTCCTTGAACTCGTAGCGCTTGCCCTGGAAGTTGAGCAGCGGCGAGTTGCACGCGGCGAAGAACACGTCCAGCGTCTCGCGGTACTTCTCGCGCGACTGCTCGACGTTGGAGAGGCCGAAGATCAGCGACTCGATCGGCGACACGCCGCGCCCGACGCCGAGCTCGAGCCGCCCGCCCGAGAGCTGGTCGAGCATGCAGACCTCGTTGTAGAACCGGTACGGCTCGTACCAGGGCAGGCAGAAGGTGAGCGCGCCGGCGCGCAGGCGCTGCGTGCGCTGGAAGATCGCCGACAGCAGCACGCTCGGCGAGGCGTCGATCGACAGCGGCGTGCCCTGGTGCTCGGCGAGGTACAGGCCGTGGAAGCCGCCCTTGTCGGCCGCCGCCGCCAGCTGCAGCTTGTGCTCGTACACCTCTGCGGGCGACAGGGCGTCGGACGCCTCCACCCAGTCGAAAATTCCGAACTGCATCTCCCTACCCCCTTCTGTCGACGAAGCGCGGCGGCTTGAGCGCCGCTTCGAAGTCCTTGGCGATGGTGCCCCTGGGCAGCAGCGTCACTTCCGGTGTTACTTGAAATGTCTTTCTTATCGCGTCCGTGATTCCCTGCCGGTTGCCGCTACGCGACTCCACGTGCAGGTGCAGGACATCGTTGCCGCCCGAATCGTAAACCTCGGCCCTGAAATCCACCACGTCCGGCTCGCGAAACAGCGCGTCCTCCAGGTCGGCGTGGTTGATGTTGACGCCGCGCACCTTGAAGAACCCCACCGTCCTGCGGGCGTGGCGCAGCATGGGGAAGACGGACCAAGGAAAATTGGTTGGAATTTGTTGGTTATACAAAGATACGAGATCGCCTGAACTCCATCTCAGGAATGGCGTCATGCCGTTGTTCCACAGCGGCGTGACGACCAGCGAGCCGACCTCGCCCTCGGGCACCGGCTCGCCGGTCTTCTCGTCCAGCACCTCGAGGTAGAACATGTCGGCCCAGACGTGCAGGCCGTGGTGGCCGACGCCCTCGCCGGCGACGAAAGCGCCCTCGGTCATGCCGAAGTGGTCGAACACCTCCGCGCCCCAGGCCTTTTCCAGCTTTGCCCGCTTGACCGGTGAAAGAGGTTCGGCCGCG
>DASUZH010000505.1:0-2572 GCA_036376975.1 Burkholderiales bacterium
CCGGCGCCGATGGCGAGCTTGCCCCAGGCCGGTTTGCGCTTAGCTTGCTTGGCCAAGGGGCGGTGCTACTTCTTCAAGGGGCTTACGCTCGGCATCGATTCCGAGGTACGCCGCGACCAGCGCCGCCGTGCACATCAGGAAACTGGCGAAGGCGTAGGCGCCGAACAGCGCCTCGCGGCTGCCGCTCTCGATCATCGCGCCGAACAGCGGCGGCCCGGCGAATCCGCCGAGCGCGGTGCCGGCGGCGTAGAACAGCGAGATCGAGATGGCGCGCATCTCTAGCGGGAAGATCTCGCTCACCGTCAGGTACGCGGAGCTGGCGGCGGCGGAGGCGACGAAGAAGATGGCGCTCCAGCACAGCGTGAGCTGGGTCGCATTCAAGTATTCGACTGAGAAACCGTACCCGGTGAAGAACAGGCCTATGCCTGCGACCGCGTAGGTCGTCGCGATCATTGCGCGCCGCCCAACGGAATCGAACAGCCGCCCGAGCACCAGCGGGCCGAGGAAGTTGCCGACCGCGAACGGAAAGATGTACCAGCCGACCTCGCCCTCGGGCACGCCGTAGAAGCGCGCCATCACCAGCGCATAGGTGAAGAAGATCGCGTTGTAGAAGAACGCCTGCGAAGCCATCAGCGTGAGGCCGAGCACGCTGCGCCAGCGGTACTTGTGCAGCAGCACGTGGATCACCTGCTTCCACGAGACGGTGCGCAGGGCGCGCATCGTGAAATGGCTCACCTCGGCGGCCCTGACTCCGACCTGCGCCTCGATGCCGCGCACCACCGCTTCCGCCTCCTTGGTGCGGCCGTGCGTCAGCAACCATCGCGGACTCTCCGGCACGTGCCGGCGCACCAGCAGGATGGCGAAGGCGAGCACGCCGCCCAGCCCGAACGCGATGCGCCAGCCTAGCTCAGGTCCCACCCAGGGTCCCAGCAACACGATCGACAGGCCTGCTCCCATGGCGGCGCCGATCCAGAAGGTGTTGTTGATGGCGAGGTCGACGCGGCCGCGCAGGCGCGCCGGGATCAGCTCGTCGATCGCCGAATTGATGGCCGCGTACTCGCCGCCGATGCCGAAGCCGGTCAGCGCCCGGCAGAGGGCGAATGAGTAAAGATCGAATGAAAATGCAGTGATGACCGTCCCCACCAGGTAAACGACCAGGGTGACCAGGAACATGCGCTTGCGGCCAAGCTTGTCGGCGAGGCGCCCGAAGTAGAGCGCGCCGAGCACCGCGCCGCCGATGTAGGCCGAGGCCGCCCAGCCGATCGCGCTCGCGCTCAGGCCCAGGGTGTCGGGGCGCTGCAGCGCCGGGCCGAGCGAGCCGACCACCGTGACCTCCAGGCCGTCGAGCAGCCAGCTCACGCCGAGCGCGATCACCACGCGCCAGTGCCAGGCAGACCATGGCAGGCGATCCAGGCGCGCTGGGATGTCGGTAGTGATGGCGGACCGGGGTAACATCGGGCAATGGGGAAGGGACAAGCGGCCGATCTTCGAAAGCATTATCCGGACCTGAGGCCGGACAAGGATTATCCGCCGCTGCGTTTCCGGTCCTTGAAGGGAAAATGCAGCGCCGCGGAGTGGGAAACCCGTCTGGATTGCGCGTGCGCGTACCGCCTGGTGCGCCACTACGGCATGGACGACATGATCTACAACCACATCTCGGCGCGCATTCCCGGCACCGAGGAGTTCCTGCTCAACCCGATGGGACTCACCTACGACGAGATCTGCGCCTCGTCGCTGATCAAGGTCGACCTCGCGGGCAGGGTGCTGTGGCAGCCCGAGTTTCCGAAAGGCCTGGGCTACAAGTTCAATCTTGCCGGCTACGTGATCCACGGCGCGATCCACGAGGCGAAGCCCGAGCTGCATTGCGTGGTGCACACGCATTCGCTCGCCGGCATGGCGGTGTCGTCGCTGAAGAAGGGCCTGCTGCCGATGACGCAGACCGCGATGCGCTTCGCCAAGGTCGCGTACCACGACTACGAGGGCGTGGTGCTGGACATGGAGGAGCGCGAGCGCCTGCTGAAGAACCTGGGCGACTGCGAAGTCATGTTGCTGCGCAACCACGGCACGCTCGCCGTCGGCAAGACGGTGGCCGAAGCGTTCAACAACGCCTATCGCCTCGAGCGCGCCTGCCGCACGCAGCTCCTCGCGCAGGCCTGCAACGACGAAGTGCTGCTCCCTTCACAGGAAGTTTTTGAGAAGACCAGCCGCATGTACCGCCCGGAAGTGCGCCGTCCCATGGGCGTGCTGGAATGGCCGGCGATGCGCCGGCTCGCCGACCGACTCGATCCTTCCTACAAGAACTGAGAGCTATGAGATTCCTGGTTTTGCTGCTGGCGCTGTTTGCTTTTCCCGTGGCTGCGCAATATCCCGCCAAGCCCCTGCGCCTGATCGTGCCGTTCGCGCCCGGCGGCTCGACCGACATCTTTGCCCGCCTGCTCGCCGAGCGCGCGCAGGGGCCGCTCGGCCAGCCGGTGGTGGTGGAGAACCGCGCCGGCGCCACGGGCAACCTCGGCGCGAACGAAGTGGCGAAGGGCGCGCCCGACGGCTACACGCTGCTGATGGCTACGACCGG
>DASUZH010000506.1:0-3157 GCA_036376975.1 Burkholderiales bacterium
AGCGATCCGCAGGAGACCGGGCAGACCAGCTACGACCTGGCGCCCGGCGTGCCGAAGCGCCTCGACGCGCGCGTCACGCGCCTGATCGCGCCCAACCCGGGGATGATGACCGGGCCGGGCACCAACACCTACCTGGTGGGCGAGCAGGAGCTGGCGGTGATCGACCCCGGCCCCGACCTGGATGTCCATGTCCAGAAAATCCTCGAAACGGCGCAGGGTCGTGTGAAGTGGATTCTTTGCACCCACACGCACCAGGACCATTCCCCCGCTGCGGCCAAGCTGAAGGCCGCGACCGGGGCGATGCTGCTGGGCCGGCCAGCGCCGGCCGGGCAGGATGCGACCTTCGCGCCCGACCGCGTCGTCTCCGACGGCGACCGCCTGCTGCTCGGCGGCATGTCTTTCCGCGCCCTGCACACGCCCGGCCACGCGTCGAACCACCTCTGCTACCTGCTGGAAGACACGCGCATGCTGTTCACCGGCGACCACGTGATGCAGGGCTCGACGGTGGTGATCAACCCGCCCGACGGCGACATGCGCGTCTACCTCAAGTCGCTCGAGCGCCTGCTCGCCGAGGAGCTCGCCATCCTCGCCCCGGGCCACGGCTACCTGATCGGCGCGCCCCATCGCGAGGTGCGCCGGCTGATCGCGCACCGCCTGGCGCGCGAGAAGAAGGTCGTCGCGGCGATCGGCAGGCTGCGCCGGGCCTCGCTCGAGGAGCTGCTGCCGCTGGTCTACGACGACGTGCCGGCGCGCATCCACGCCGTCGCCGCGCGCTCGCTCACCGCCCACCTCGACAAGCTGGTCGCCGACGGCGCGGCGCGCTCCGACGGCGGGCGCTATGCGCTGGTACAATGACCTGAGCAGGAGGCGATGACATGAGCCTGAACGAAAAGACCCTCAAGCTGGTCACCAACCTGGACCGCGCCGCGATCGAGGCGCGCCTCGCCGACATACGCAAGGCGGCGCAGGCCGCCGGCCTCGCCGACGTGGTCGGCGCGCTGACCGGCGTCGAGGGTGCGGCTCGTCCGGCCATGGAGCAGAAGCTGCGCGCGGCGCTGAAGGCGCTGGCCGGCAAAGAGGAACACAAAGGGCTGTCAGCCCAGCTTGAGCTGGTCGAGATCAACCTCCCAAATTTGAAGTAACTGCGCTTACGTAACCTGAAGTTCGATTACGATCTTTTCACGATAGGCGGCGGCTCGGGCGGCGTGCGCGCAAGCCGCGTCGCCGCCAGCTACGGCGCGCGCGTCGCCATCGCCGAGTCCGACCGCTTCGGCGGCACCTGCGTCAACGTCGGCTGCATCCCGAAGAAGCTGTTCTCCTACGCGGCGCACTTCCGCGAGGACTTCGAGGTCGCGAAGGCCTACGGCTGGACGGTGGGCGAGCCGCGCTTCGACTGGCCGACGCTGGTGGCCAACAAGGACAAGGAAATCGCGCGCCTGAACGGCGTCTACGAGCGCGTCCTGCAGATGGCCAAGGTCGAGATCCTGCGCGGTCGTGCAACGGTTCTGGATAACCATTCCGTTCAAGTAAACGGCAAGACCCATACCGCCAAACACATCCTGGTCGCCACCGGCTCCTGGCCGGTGGTGCCGAGCATTCCCGGGCGCGAGCACGCCATCACCTCGAACGAGGCGTTCTACCTGGAGCGGCTGCCGAAGCGCGCGCTGGTGGTCGGCGGCGGCTACATCGCGCTCGAGTTCGCCTCGATCTTCCAGGGGCTGGGCGTGCGCACCACCCTCTCCTACCGCGGCAAGCGCTTCCTGCGCGGCTTCGACGCCGAGATCGGCGAGCGCATCGCCGAGGAGTTCGTCGCCAAGGGCATGAACCTGCACTTCGGCGCAGAGCCCGCCGCGATCAAGAAGAATTCAAGTTCTTTGGAAGTTACCTATTCAGACAACTCGCGGCAGGAGGCGGACCTGGTGCTGTTCGCCACCGGCCGCAAGCCCAACACCGCCAACCTCGGCCTGGAGAAGGCGGGCGTCAAGCTCGCCGCCGACGGCGCCGTGGTCGTCGACAAGTACTCGAACAGCACGGTCGACTCGATCCATGCCATCGGCGACGTCACCAACCGAATCAACCTGACGCCGGTCGCCACCGCCGAGGCGATGTGGCTCGCGCGCACGCTGTTCAGGAACGAGCCGACCGCGGTCGACCACGAGAACGTCGCCACGGCCGTGTTCTCCAATCCCAACATCGCCACCGTCGGCCTGTCGGAGGAGAAGGCTCGCGAGCGCTTCGGCGCGGTCGACGTCTACAAGGCCTCGTTCCGCGCGCTCAAGCTGACCCTGACCGAGAAGAAGGAGCGCACCTTCATGAAGCTGGTGGTCGACCGCTCGAGCCAGCGCGTGGTCGGCGCGCACATGATCGGGCCCGACGCCGGCGAGGTGATCCAGGGCGTCGCCATCGCGGTCAAGCTCGGCGCCACCAAGGCGCAGTTCGACGCCACCATCGGCATCCATCCCACCGTGGCGGAGGAGTTCGTCACCCTGCGGGAGAAAGCGGCAAGCTGAAGGACCTGTTTCAGGCTTTTCCTGACGGATTGACCTATCAGGAAGACTTCATCGGCGGCGCCGAGGAACAGGCCCTGCTCTCCCTGATCGCCGACCTCCCGCTGCAGGAAGCGTCCTACAAGCAGTACACGGCGAAGCGGCGCATCGCGAGCTACGGCGCGACCTACGATTTTTCGCATAATCGATTACTTCCAGGTCCTTCAATACCTGCAGGGCTCTTGCCCCTCCGCGAGAAAGTCGCGGCGTGGCGCGGGCTGCCGGCGGAGGAGTTTCGCCATGCGCTGGTCACCGAATACCGTACCGGCAGCGCGCTCGGCTGGCACCGCGACACACCGGAGTTCGGCGTGGTGGTCGGCGTCTCGCTCGCCAGCCCGACGCGCATCCGCTTCCGCCCTTACCCGCCGGCGACGGGGCGCGACCCGCGCGCCTTCGCCCTCGAGCTTGCGCCGCGCTCGGCGTATGTCTTCGAGCGCGACATCCGCTGGAAGTGGCAGCACAGCATCCCGGCCACCAAGGCGCTGCGCTACTCGATCACGTTCCGGACGATGGTCAGGACTCCCGGATAACAACTAACCCCTCGGCGCTATTTCGCGATCGCGCGCCGCGGCGTAACGTAGCCGCCGGGGAGGGGCCATGAAACGGATCGT
>DASUZH010000507.1:0-6559 GCA_036376975.1 Burkholderiales bacterium
TACGGAAAGCCGGGCGACCAGATCAGCGAGCCGTAACCGAAGACCCACAGATCGCCGCCCGAGAGCTGCGTCCTGAAATCCTGGAGCTTCATCTTGCGCCTTCCATTATAGGGTGTCGCCGTTCGGCTACAGCGGCGGATCGAATCCGCGTAACCGCCGGCCGCTATCGTGCGTGTCAACGCGCGGCTCGCTGGCGCGTTATTCCATCCAGATCCGCTACTGGATCACCCTCAAGGAGACATTCCAAATGAAGAAGCTGCTCGTTGCGTTGATTGCTGCCGCCTTCACGGCCGGCGCGTATGCCCAGGCCCCGAAGTCGGACACCGCGCCGGCGACCAAGGCCGAGAAGATGGACAAGAAGTCGGACAAGAAGGCGCAGAAGAAGTCGACCGAGAAGAAGTCGACCAAGGCGAAGGCCAAGTCCAAGTCCGACAGCAAGCCGGCCGAGAAGAAGCAGTAAGCGAACTCCGCATCAAACGAAAGCCCGGTTTCGGCCGGGCTTTTTTTATGCCTTACACTGCGGTCCGCATGCGCCGCAGGCAATTCCTCCTCAACACGCTTCTGCTCGCCTGGGCGTCGAGCGCCGCCGCGCAGCCGCTCAAGCCGTGGGCGGGCGTGGTCACGCCGCCGCTCGAGCTGAACGACGTCGACGGCAAGCCGCACCGCCTCGCCGATTACCGCGGCCAGGTCGTGCTGGTGAATTTCTGGGCCACCTGGTGCAAGCCGTGCCGCGACGAGATGCCGAGCATCGAGCGCCTGCGCGCCTCGCTCAAGGGGCAGCCGTTCGCCGTGCTGGCGGTGAACGTCGGCGAGAGCGCCGACAAGGCGCGCGAGTTCGCCGCCACCCTGCCGCTCGGCTTCCCGCTGCTGCTCGACCGCGACACCCGGACCTCGCGCGCCTGGGGCGCGCGCATCCTGCCGGCGACCTTCCTCGTCGGCCCCGACGGCGTGGCGCGCTTCACCTACCTCGGCGAGCTCGACTGGGCGCAGCCCGAGGTGCGCGCGGTGGTCGAGAAGCTGATGCGCAAATGAGCCGGCTGCTGCCAGCGTTGCTTGCCGCGGTATGCGCCGCGGCAGGCGCGGAGCAGGGCGCGCAGACGCCGCCCTTCATCACCACGCCCGACGAGGTGGTCGAGCACATGCTGCGCCTCGCCGGCACCGGCCCGGCCGACACGGTGATCGACCTCGGCTCGGGCGACGGCCGCATCGTGATCGCCGCGGCGAAGAAGTTCGGCGCGCGCGGCATCGGCATCGAGCTCGACGGGCGCCTGGTCGAGCAGTCGCGCGAGAACGCGCGCCTCGCCGAAGTCGCCGACCGGGTGACTTTCGTCGAGGGCGACGTGCTGGCCTCCGACATCTCGGGGGCGAGCGTGGTCACCGTCTACCTGCTGCCGTTCCTGATCGACAAGCTGCAGCCGCGCTTCCTCGAGATGCGGCCCGGCACGCGCGTGGTGTCGCACGCCTTCGGCATGGTGGGCTGGAAGCCCGACCGCGCCGAGACCGTGCGCCTCGACAAGCCGCACCCCGGCCAGGGCGACGAAAGCATGCTCTATCTCTGGGTGGTCCCCGCCGAGGTGCGCGGCGTCTGGCAGTCCTCCGACGTCAGGCTGCGCTTCCACCAGAACTACCAGGAGCTCGAGGTCGAGGGAATGCTCGACGGCCGCCGCGCGCTCTCCGGCGCGCACGGCGCCGTCTCCGGCTACGAGGTTTCCTGGGAGGCGAAGGGCGTGCGCTTCCGCGGCCGCCTGGAAGGCGCGCGCCTGGTCGGCGACCTGCTGATCGACGGCCGCAGCGAGTCGGTAGTGCTGACAAGAAAATAAATGGGGACAGACCCCATTTTTCTCATTTAGTACGTTGGACTAACTGCGATAAATGGGGTCTGTCCCCATTTATTTTTCAGAGCAGCTTGCCCGGGTTCATCAGGCCCTGCGGATCGAGAGCCTGCTTGAGTGTGCGCATCAGCTCCATCTCGACCGGGGTCTTGTGGGCGCGGATTTCCTCGCGCTTGAGCTGGCCGAGGCCGTGCTCGGCGGAGATCGAGCCGCCTAGCGCGCCGACCGCGTCGTAGACGATGCGATTCACGGCGGCGCGCTGCTGCAGCAGCGCCTCCGGGCCGATGTTGTAGTGCAGGTTGCCGTCGCCGACATGCCCGAACACGTAGGGACGCGCCTCGGGAAACGCCTTCTTCAGCTCGGCGCCGACGCGCTCGATCAGCTCCGGCGTCTTCGATACCGCGACCGAGACATCGTGCTTCACGTTGGCGAACTGCGCTTCGGGAATGCTCTCGCGGATGCGCCAGAGCTGCCGGGACTGCTCGTCGCTTTGAGCGAGCACCGCGTCCCTGTCCTCCAGCGCTTCGGCGACACGCGTGCGGAGCGCCTCCGTAGGGCCGCTGTCGCCGAGTTCGGCGAGGATGTACCAGGGAGACGGCGCGCCAAGCGGATCCCGCGTCCCGGGAACATGAGCGAGAACGGCTTCGAGGCAGGCCCGAGAAACCAGCTCGAACGCGGAAATCCGGTCGCCCAGTTTTTCCCTCAACGTGGCGAGCAAGGCGACGGCTTCGTGAGGATCCCCAATGGCAACCCAGGCCGTTGCGGTGGCGGTGGGGCGCGGGTAGAGCCGCAGCACGGCGGCGGTGATGACGCCGAGCGTGCCCTCGGCGCCGAGGAACAGCTGCTTCAGGTCGTAGCCGGTGTTGTCCTTGCGCAGGCTGCGCAGGCCGTCCCAGATGCGGCCGTCGGGCAGCACCACCTCGAGCCCGAGCACGAGCTCGCGGGCGTTGCCGTAGCGCAGGACGTTGACGCCGCCGGCGTTGGTCGACAGGTTGCCGCCGATCTGGCAGCTGCCCTCGGCGGCGAGGGAGAGGGGAAACAGGCGTCCGGCGTCCTCCGCCGCCTTCTGCACCGCCGCCAGCACGCAGCCTGCCTCGACCGTAATGGTGTCGTTGAGGGGGTCGATGGCGCGCACGCGGCTCATGCGCGAGAGCGAAAGCACGATCTCGCGCTGCGCGCCGCTCGGCACCGAGCCGCCGACCAGCCCGGTATTGCCGCCCTGCGGCACGATCGCGACCCCCTGGCGCGCGCACAGCGCAACCACGCGCGCGACCTCCTGGGTGCCGCCCGGCCGCACCACGCATTCCGCCTGCCCGCTGTACCTGCGGCGCCAGTCGGTAAAGTACGGTTTCGTGTCTGCGGCCGCGGTGAGGACGTTCGACTTGCCTACAATCGCACTCAATTCATCGTTCACGATCGGAATTCTATGGTCAGCCGAGCCAGGGAAGTAGGGCCCAAGCGCTACCGCGAGTCGGCGGGGCGCTATTACGAGGAGTTCGCGATCGGCGAGGTCTACGAGCACCGCCCCGGCCGCACGCTCACCGAGACCGACAATATCTGGTTCAGCCTGCTCACCATGAACCAGCACCCCCTGCACATCGACAACGCCTACGGCGCCGCCACCGAGTTCGGCCGCCCGCTGGTCAACTCGGCGCTCACCCTGGCCGTTGTCACGGGCATGAGCGTCTCCGACGTCAGCCAGAAGACGGTGGCCAACCTCGGCTGGGACAAGGTGCGGCTGACCGCGCCGGTGTTCGCCGGCGACACCATCTATGCCGAGTCGGAGGTGATCGGCAAGCGCGAGTCGAACTCGCGGCCGCACCACGGCATCGTCACCGTGCGCACCACGGGGAAAAAAGCCGACGGCACGGTGTTCATGACGTTCGAGCGCTCGGCGCTGATTCCGATGCGAGGCCATGCCGTCGACGACAAGCTTGATTACTAGGCTTCTCCTCCTTCTCCTTGTTTCGATCGCGCCGGTTCTTGCGCAGAACCCGGTAGCGGTCGGAGTGGTCGTCTCGCATTCCGGACCGCACGCCGAGCTGGCCGAAGGCTATGGCAAGGCGCTGCTGCTCTGGCAGGAAGAGGTGAATGCCGCCGGCGGGCTGCTCGGCCGCGGCGTCGCCCTTCGCATGCTCGACGACGGCTCGACGGCGTCGCGCGCCGGCGCGCTGTACGAGGAGCTGATCAAGAAGGAGCGCGTCGAGCTGCTGATCGGGCCCTATGGCAGCGCGGCGACGCTGCTCGCCGCTGCGGCGGCCGAGCGCGCGCAGCGCGTGATCGTGAACGGCGCCGGGCCGGCGCGCTCGGTGCACCGGCGCGCGCCGCGCTACGTGTTCCAGACGTGCATCCCGAATGCCGCCTACGGGCCGGCGCTGCTCGAGGTGCTGCGCGCCGAGGGCATCGCGCGGCCCTTCGTCCTCGCGCGCGACGAGCCGGCGTCGCGCGAGATGGCCGACAGCCTGCGCGCGGCGGCGGCTGGCGACGTGCAGGTCTACGGCGCCGACGTAAAGGATTTCAAGGACTACGTGGCGAAGGCGCGCGCCGCCAACGCGGACGCCTGGATCGCCTTCGGCGGCGCAGCCGACGCCGCCGACATGGTGAAGACCCTCAAGCGCCTGGACTACGCGCCGCGCCTGTTCTTCGCGCGCGGCGCAGCCGAAGCGAAGTTCATCCCCCCGGTCGGACAGGACGCCGAGTTCACCCTCACCACGATCGAGTACGATGCGCGCTTTGCCACGCCGGGCAACGACAGGTTCGTGAAGGCCTACACCGCCAGATTCGGAACGGCGCCCGGAGCGGCGGCGGCCGAGGGCTACGCCGCCGCCACGGTGCTGGCGGCCGCGGTGCGCCGCGCCGGCAGTTTCGACCAGGAAAAGCTGCGCGCCGCCCTCGCGGCGCTGGAGGCCGACACCGTGCTCGGCCGCTACAAGGTGAACCCGGCCGGCGAGCAGGTCGCCGCGCGCCCCGCGCTGGCCCAGGTGCGCGGCGGCAAGCTCGGCGTCCTGGCGCGCGGCGAGCGGCCGGTGCCTTATCCTCAATGGAGCGAACGCGTGGTGATGAAATGACGCTGAACCGATCCTTCCTGTTCGCCCCCGGCAACGTGGCGCGGCGCGTCGAGAAGGCGCTGACCCTGGACGCCGACGCCGTGATCGTCGACCTGGAGGACTCGGTCGCCGAGGCGGAGAAGGCGGCGACCCGCAAGCTCGTCGCGGAGGCGCTGCAGCGGCCGCGCAAAGGGCGCGGCTACGTGCGCGTCAACGCGCCGTCGAGCCCGTTCTGCCACGGCGACCTGATGGCTACCGTGCACAAGGGCGTCGACGGAGTGGTGCTGCCGAAGGTGGAAAGCGCCGCCGACCTGCACGCCATCGACTGGCTGATCTGGAACCTCGAGCTCGAGCGCGGCATCGCGCCCGGCTCGATCGACCTGATGCCGCAGATCGAGACCGCGGCCGGCGTGCAGCGCATCGACCGCATCCTGCAGGCGCGCAATCTACGCCCCTACAAGGGTGGGTGGCGCGTGAAACGAGTCGTCTTCGGCGCGGCGGACTATGGCCACGACCTCGGCCTTTCGCCGACGCTCGACGAGCCCGAGCTGGCCGACGGGCGCGCGCGCCTGGTGCTCGCCTCGCGAGCCGCGGGTTTCGAGAACCCGATCGACAGCCCGTGGTTCCATTTCAAGGAAGCCGAGGCGTTCGCGCGTTCGCTCGAGCGCAGCCGGCGCAGCGGCTTCCAGGGGCGCTGTTGCGTGCATCCCGACCAGATCGGCCCGGTGAACGCGGCCTACATGCCGAGCGCCGAAGAAGTGGCCCGCGCCGAGCGCATCGACGCCGCCTTCAAGCAGGCCGAGGCGCGCGGCGAGGCGGCGGTGCAGGTCGACGGCCAGATGGTCGACTACCCGGTCGCATACCGCGCCCGCGCACTGCTCGAGATGGTGAAGAAAGCCGGATGAAGGACGCGCCGGAGGGATTCCGCCTCATCCCGAGACTGTCCCCGTTCAACGCCCTGGTCGGCCCGCTCTACGAGCGTCGCCGCGGCGACGAAGTGTCGATCGGCGTGCGCATCGAGGAAAAGCACAGCAACTCGCGCGGCATCTGCCATGGCGGGCTGCTCGCCACGCTGGCGGACTTGTCGCTCGGCTACGCCATGCTCGCCAAGACCGGCGGCAAGGGCGGCTTCGTCACCGCGCACCTCGCGATCGACTACGCCGGCGCGGCGCATGTGGGAGACTGGGTCGAGTCGCAGGCCGAGATCCAGCGCATCGGCAGCCGCCTCGCCTTCGCCAACTGCTACCTGCTGTGCGGCGAGCAGCGCATCGTGCGCGCCAGCGCGATCTTCGCCCACGCCGGAAAGCGCGAATGAAGCAGGAGGTCGTGCTGGAGCCCGGCCTGTGGATGCCGGCGGCGTCGATGACCCTTCTCGCCGCGAGACTGGCGCGGGCGGGGTACCGCCCGCGGCTGTTCTCGTATCGCGGGCGCAGCCCGCTCGAGGCGAGCATCGAGCGCCTCGCCCAGTTCGCTCCGAGCGAGCCCGCGCACTACGTCGGCTACAGCCTTGGCGGCCTGGTGATGCTGGAAACGCTCACGCGCCATCCCGAGATCGCGGTGCGCTCGGTCCTGCTGCTCGGCTCGCCGGTGCGCGGCTGCCTGGCCGGGCGGCGCTTCGGCAGGCATCGCCCCGGGCGCTGGATGATGGGCGCTTGCGGCGCCCTGTGGGAGGAGCGCGAA
>DASUZH010000508.1:0-2020 GCA_036376975.1 Burkholderiales bacterium
GCGGCGTGGGTGGTGACGTCGTCCACCTTCTCCGCGCCGATGTAGACGACGCGGCCGTCGCGCAGCTGCCTCAGGTGCTCACTTCCGGCTTTGAGCATCGTAGTAGTAGTGGATTTCGTGGAGGATGCAGCCGCCGCGCGAGGTGAACGGGCCATGGTGCACGCCGGGCGGCCGGCAGGCGTAGGTCGGCGCGTGGCATTGCTGGCCGCCCCTGCCCTGCTTGTCGTTGCCGACCACCAGGTCGCCCTGCACCACGTAGACCTCCTCCCAATGGTCGTGCACGAACGGCTCGGTGGAGAACGCGCCGGCGTCGATCTTCAGCAGCCGCGTGCGGCTGCCCTTCTTTTTCGTCTCGTCCAGGTCGGAGGCGAGGATCTTCTGCCAGAAGCCCGGCGGATAGCCCGCCGGGCGCTCCCAGCCCGAGGCCAGGTCGACGTTGACGAACTCGAGATGTTGCTTTGGTTTCATGCCACCTCCTTCAGCAGGTATTGCAGCATCGCCACCGCGCGATCGCCGGAGGCGAGCTGCGCGCGCAGCAGCGCGCGGAACTCCCGGAAGCGCCTGGCGCCGAGATGCTCGAACAGGACGTCGTTGATGCGCACCTGGTAGGGCGCGAGGCGCTGCAGGATCTGGCGGCCCTTCTCGGTGGTGTGCAGCAGCACCCGGCGCCGGTCGAGCGGGTCGGAGGCCTTCTGCAGCACGCCGCGCTCGGTCAGCTTGTTGGCCTCGATGGTGATGAAGGCGCCGGAGCGGTGCAGGCGCGCCGCCACCTCGCCCACCGCCAGCCCTTCGTGGCGGCTGACCATCATGAGGATCTCGTACTGCGCCGCCGACACGCCGGCGATGGCGGCGAACGCCTCGCGGCAGGCGTCGAGGCGGTGGCCGTAGGCCATCAGGTCGTGGATGAAGCCGCGGAACTCGGTGTCGGACCCGCCCACCAGCAGCGCGGGGCGCGATACCGTCAGCGGCGCTGCAGCCTGCTTGCGGAGCCTCGCCATCGGCCTCCTCCGGTCGGTGCGGAGGACTCTAGGCCCGGCGAGATACCTTTGTCAATTAGCTATTTCAGGCTGCGGCCGCTTCGCCGCGCTCGGCGTCGATCAGCCTGCCCAGCGTGCGGCGGAAGTGCGCGAGCGGCGCGTCGGCGACGATGCCGTTCATCTTGAAGCCGGGGTCGGCGTCGAGCACCTGCTGCTGCCCCTCGATGATGAACTTGTCCTCGTTGAAGCCCTCGATCATGCTCTGGTTGAGCGACTCGGCGATGGCCGGGTTGCCGAGGTCGTAGTCGTGCAGGTAGTCCCAGAAGAAGTGGGTCGAGCGCCGCGTCTCCGGGGTGAAGAACTGGCAGTTGCGGTACTGCTTCGCGCCCTGCAGGTTCCCCTTCTCCGCTCCCGAGCCGGCGGGCGAGAACAGCGTCTCCATGAAGAAGATGCCCGGCACGTACATCCGCGCGATGTTGCGCCGATCAACTTTGTTTTTCTCTTTGACAACTTTTTCATGAAACGGCGGCGCATCCGCGTTCAGGTGCCAGCGCTCGACGCGGAAGCCGTCGTCGAGCCGCTCGATCGCGGTGGGCTTCGACTTGTAGGCGTACTCCTCCGAGCCGCCGAGCGTCTTCGTGTGCACGAAGGCGAGGTGCGCGAAGTCGCTCAGGTTGTCGACGATCAGCAGGTAGTTCGCGTCGTAGTGCATGTAGTCCGGCTTGCCGCGCCAGGCCGGATCGCGCAGGTACGGGAAGTCGAGGATCTTGGCCGGATCGGCGCCGGCCGCCTCGCCCATCCAGATCCACACCAAGTGGTCGCGCTCGACCACCGGGTAGCTCCGCACGCCGAGCTTGGGCGGGATGTTGTCCTGCCCCGGGATCTGCACGCACTTGCCCGAGGCGTCGAACTTGAGCCCGTGGTACATGCAGCGCACGTCGTCGCCTTCCATGCGGCCGTTGGAGAGCTTCGCGCCGCGGTGGCAGCAGCGGTTGTCGAGCGCAACCGCGCGGCCGCTTTCGCCCTTGTAGAGCACGACCGGC
>DASUZH010000509.1:0-3212 GCA_036376975.1 Burkholderiales bacterium
GTCATGCCTTCGCTGCCGATCCCCTTCAGCCTTCTGTAGACCAGCACCACGTGGATCACGGGAATCTGCATCGTTCTGCAGAAGTCGAGGACCTCCTTCGCCCTGCCGATGACGCGCTTCGCGTCGTCGGCCTTGGCCGGCATCGTCGCCACGTCCATGTCGAGGTGGCCGCGGTGCATGTCGATGGCGACGACCGCCGTCTCTTTGGCCTTTATTCTGAGTTCTTCATAAAGACCACTGAGGAGCGAACTGCGGTCGACGATTTCGACGTTCTTCATGGCTCAGTGCGCCGGCGCGCCGGGCTGCTTGAGCGGATGCGCCTTGCTGAATGCGTCGATCTTCATGCATTCGTCGTAGACGCGCATCACCGTGGGCACCGAGGAGACATCTGCCTTGAAGTAGCCTTGGGCGCCGATCACCTGCCCGGCGAGGCAGATATCGGCGAGCGTCGGCGAGCCGCCATGGCAGAACTTGCCGGTCTCCTTCTCCCGGGTCAGATGCGCCTCCATGGCCTTCAACCCCTCCAGGCTCCAGTGCGCCAGCCACTTGTTCCTGGTCGGCTCGTCCAGCTTCAGCTCCTTCTCCATGTAGACGCGGATGCGCGGCACCACCAGCGGATGCGAGTCCGCCGCCGCGATCAGCGCAAGGCCGCGCACGCGCGCGCGGCCGCGGGGATCCTTCGGCAGGAGCGGCGGCTGCGGCTTCGTCTCCTCCAGGTACTCCATGATCGCCATCGACTGGAACAGCGGATCGCCGCCTTCGTCGAGGAACAGCGACGGGACGACCGCTTGCGGATTGACCGCCTTGTACTCGGGCTGGTGCTGCATGCCCTTCAGCAGGTCGATGGAAACCTCGTCGACCTTCATGCCCTTCAGCGCGAGCGCCACCTTGACGCGGTAGGTCGCCAGCGAACGCCAGAATCCGTAGAGCTTCATTTGGGAGGGATCACCGGTAGGAGGAGGTAGGAGTTTGCGTCCAGATGGAGGGTCGTTCTATTGGAGAAGACGGCCGCCGGCCTGTCGCGCGGGTCATTGTGCAGGAACGGGCCGCAGCCGAGCAGCTCGTTCTTGAAGTTCGACAGCCGCGCGCCGCTGGTCTTCTGCCACTCGTAGTCCTTCCCCCTCACGGACAGGCCCAGCCTGTATCCGGCGGGAACCACGATCGAGGTCGGCCACAGCTCGACGTCGAGCTGCACCGGCTTGCCGGGCGTCAGCTTCTGCACCTCGTCGTGCGTGTGGTACGGCCGGTACTCGGTGGACAGCTTCGCGTCGAGCTTGCGGTGCGAGGCGCGCAGCCAGCCCTGCGCGATCGGCGCGTGCGGGTCGATCGCGCCCATGAACGTGATCTCCCGCAGATCGGCCGTGAAGACGCGAAAGACGAGGAACAGGTCTGCGTCCTCGGTGCTCGACGAGACTTTCAGCTTCGCCGCCAGCGGCCCCGTGATCTCGGTCTCCGCTTCCAGCGGCTCCGAGAGGAAAGTCAAACCGTCCCCCATCGCGTCAAACGTGACTGTGTTTGAATTTCCAGGAACAGAAGACAAACTATTCCCCGACAGGTACATCTTCGTCCACTTCGTGCGGGCGATCGGCCACTCGTTCTCGTGCCGCTCGACGAACTTGCCGATGTGCCGCACCTGCAGCTGGACCTTCGGCTGCGTGTCCCACCCGTTTTTCTTGTTTTTTAAATAGAAATCAAAAAACCGAAGTTGCAGCTTGCGGCCGTAGTCGGTATAGAAGTGCGTCCAGTGCTCGATGCCGTGCGCCTCGAGCCACTTGTCTTTGCTCTTGCTTCTTACGAATCCCTCGAAATTCCCGCGCGGATGCAGTCCCTGCCCACCCCAGTTCGCCGCGGTGAGGAGCGGCGCGGTGATCTTGTCCCACACCGGCGAGCGCGCCTTGTGGTACTCGTCGTCGAGCGGATGCGCGACGATGTCGTCGCCGAAGTCGCAGCGGTTCTTCTGCAGTTCGGCGTCGGAAAGCGTGACGTCGCCGCACACCAGGCTGCCGTCGATGCGGCTGCGCGGGCCGCGCTCGCCGAGGCCGTACTGCACGGTCTTCACCTGCATGTCGTACCAGTTCGCCCAGAAGGTGCTGACGATGCCGCCGTGGTGCGTCATGTCGCGGTACCAGTCCGCGGCCCCCTCCCACACGCACATCGCCGCGAGGTGCGGCGGCTGCAGCGAGGCCACGTGCCACTGGTTGATGCCGTAGTAGGAGATACCGTTCAGCCCGACCTTGCCGTTCGACCACGGCTGCACGCCGGCCCACTCGATGCACTCGTAGAAATCGCGCGTCTCGCGCGGCGAGAAATGGTCGACGAAGCCGGGCGAGCGCCCGCAGCCGCGCGAATCGACGCGCACGCAGGCGTAGCCCTCCGGCACCCACTTCTCCGGGTCGACGACTTCCCAGTTCTGATACAGGTTGCTCGAGCCGTAGGCGACGTCGGGATGCTCCGTCACCATGCGCTGCCACGCGCTCGGATAGCCGTCCTGAAAGGCGAGCCCCTTCGCGTAGGGACCGTAGGTCAGGATGACCGGATAACGCCCGTCCGCGTCGGGACGATAGACGTCCGCACGCAACACGAGCCCGTCGTCCACTTTGATCGGGACGTCCCAATCGATGCGCAACGCGGTCCTCCTCCTACGCGCGTTTTAACACATGACCCAGCCAGCGCGTAACACGCTGTGCAATCTCTTCCTCGCGGCCGTTGTAGAAGTGGTCGCAGTCGGGCACCACCTGCACCTCGCACGCGCCTTTTGCGCGGCGCGCAAACTCCTCCGCCGGATACAGCTCGCGCAGCTCCTTGTCGCCGCGCACGTACAGCGTCGGGCAGCCGATGCGGGGTGCGAGTTCCAGGATGTCGGGGCAGTTCCGCAGATCGAGGAAGCTCTCCGCCGAGATGACGTACCACCAACCCGGAAGAAAGATCAGGTCTTTCGGGTTCCTTCCTTCCGCTTCCCGAGCGATTTCATCGAGCCGATCCCCCGCAAGCAGGCCGGCCTTGCTCGACAAAGGAAGCATGTCCTTCCCGCCGCAGTGGGCCGAAAGCAGGACCAGCGCGGGCGTTTCGGGATGCTCGGACACGTGGCGCACAGCCAGCATGCCGCCGTTGCTGTGTCCGATGACGATGGGCGCAGCGAAGCCTTGTTTTGCCACCCACCTGGCGGCCGTCTCGTTATCCCGAATCGCCTCTGCATACGTCTGGAAGGCCGC